>QHBQ01000371.1 GCA_003243865.1 Candidatus Chloroheliales bacterium
CTCAGTTCGCCGATGTTCGGATTCGACCTGGCCGAGTTGTGCGTTCGCTCCCACGCGATTTCGTCGGTGCAGCGCCGCGGCGTGGATGTGGGCGGCGCGGAAATCCTGTCGGGCATCGAGCGGGCCGAGGCGATCGCCCAGGCGGTGGGCATGGAGGATGACCCGCCGCTGGAATACTGTCCACCGCCCACTACCGCGCAGATTGCCGCCATCGCTGACCCCATCCTGCGCGGCCAGATGCTATGGCAGGCAATCGCAGCGGTCAACGACTTTGCCGCCGAGATGGATGAGGTGAANCTGATGTTCAGCGTGCGCCCNACCAGCATCGGTGANTANATCGCCCAGCACATGGCNGAGGTGCNAGCTATCCNGGANCGGGANAAGGNGGNAGTTGCCAATGGANAGTAAGGAGCGNTCCAGCCGCGACAGCNNNGCNGGNNTAATCGTCATCATCGGGGTGCTGNTGTGCCTCGGCGTAATGGTATGGGCGCTGTGGGCAGTAGCGAAGTAGACCCAAGCGGCGAGGCAACGAGGAGCAGCATGACAGAGCAGAGCAAACGCCAACGCCCCCTGGTGCTGATTGTAATTGACGGCTGGGGCATCAATCCGCGCAGCGAAGGCAACGCGATTGCCCTCAGCCAGCCGCCAGTGATGACCCGGCTGTGGCAGGAGTATCCCCACACCGAGTTGGGCGCGAGCGGGCTGGACGTGGGGTTGCCGGTGGGGCAGCAGGGCAACAGCGAGGTCGGCCACCTCAACATCGGCGCGGGCTTCGTGGTCTACCAGGACATCACCCGCATTGACAAGGCGATCGCCGATGGTGACTTTGAGCGCAATGAAACGCTGCGGGCAGCCTGCGCCCATGCCTACAATAACGATGCGCGCTTGCACATCATGGGCCTGCTGGGGCCGGGCGGGGTGCATAGCCACTGGAATCACCTGTTCGCCCTGGCGCGGCTGGCCGAGCGCGAGGGTGCAGGCAAGCGGGCGCGCCACCACTTCTTCCTCGATGGGCGTGACACCCCGCCGCAGAGCGGGCTTGGCTTCGTCGAGCAGGCGATGGCGACCCTGAGCGGCATCGGCGCGGACACAGTCAGCACGGTGGCGGGCCGCTACTATGCGATGGACCGTGACAATCGCTGGGAGCGTATCCAGCAGGCATACGACGCGATCGTGCATGGGCGCGGCCAGGTTGCCCCCACCCCCGCCGAGGCAGTTAGCCGCAGCTACGCCGCAGGTCTCAATGATGAGTTCGTGCTGCCGACCATCATCGCGCCGGACGGCAGCGAGCAAGCCGCGCCGGAGATGCGCTTGCAGAGCGGCGACGCGGTTATCTTCTACAACTTCCGCACCGACCGGGGCCGCGAATTGACCAAGGCGATCCTCACCCCGGCGCAGACCGGCGTGACTAATACTGTGCCGCTGACCAACCTCTACTACGTGACCATGACCGAGTACGAGAAGGATTTGCCGGTCAACGTCGCCTTCCCCGCTGCGGATGTCGCCCATCCCCTTGCTCAGGTGGTGAGTGCGGCAGGGCTGCGCCAGTTCCACACCGCCGAGACCGAGAAGTATGCCCACGTCACTTTCTTCATCAATGGCGGGCGCGAAGAGCCGTTTGCCGCTGAGGACCGCCAACTGGTAGCATCGCCGAAGGTGCCGACCTACGACCTCAAGCCGGAGATGAGCGCCCGCGAAGTGACCGACCTGCTGATTGATAAAATCAAGAGCGGCCAGTACGATTTCCTGGCGGTCAACTACGCCAACCCCGATATGGTGGGGCATACCGGCGTGCTGGCCGCAGCAGAGCAGGCGGTGCTAGTCACGGATGAGTGCATCGGGCGGGTGGTTGCCGCCACCCTGCCGCTGGGGGGGCTGGTAGTCGTCACTGCCGACCACGGCAACGCCGAGATGGAGGTGGATTACGCCACCGGCCAGCCGCTCACCTCACATACTACCAGCCCGGTGCCATTCATCATCGTCAGCGATGACCCCAACCTGAAGCACGTCACCCTGCACCCTGGTCGCCTCGCCGATGTTGCCCCCACCCTGCTACAACTGCTTGGCCTGCCCGCCCCGCCCGAGATGACCGGACGCAGCCTTATCGGAGATTAAAGATTAAAGATTAAGGATTAAAGATTAAGGATTAAAGATGAAGGTCACGCCATATCTTCTTTAATCTTTAGTCTATAATCTTTAATCTTTAATCTGGAAGGAGACGGCGACGGAGCTATATCCGCTGAAGATGAAAGGTATCTACAAGCCAACCCTGTGGGGCGGTCAGCATCTGCGAGAGTTTGGCAAGCGCGACCTGCCGGATGCGCCGATTGGCGAGGTGTGGGAGACCGCCGACCTGACCCCAATTGGCAATGGCCCGCTGGCGGGCTGCACTCTGGCTGAGGTGATGCGGGTGTGGGAGGGGTCGCTGCTGGGTGAGCGCAGCGCGAACAGTCCGCGCTTCCCCCTGCTGGTCAAGCTGATTGACGCCAACCAGCAGCTATCGGTGCAGGTGCATCCCAACGACGCCCAGGCTGCCACGCTCGAAGGCGAACCCTGGGGTAAGACCGAGGCGTGGCACATCCTCAAGGCCGCACCTGACGCCGAGATCGTGCTGGGGACGAAGGGTTGCCGCGACATCGAAACGCTGCGCCAGCAAATCGCGGCTGGCAGGTTGGAGCATTGCCTCAACCACCTGCCGGTCAGCGCGGGCGACACCGTGTACATCCCTGCCGGGCGCATCCACGCGCTGGGCAAAGGCATCGTTGCCTACGAGGTGCAGCAGCAGTCGGACATCACCTATCGCCTCTACGACTGGAACCGCCACGATGCAGCGGGCAAGAGCCGCGAGTTGCAGATAGACAAGGGGCTGCGGGTTGCCACACTCGATCGCGAACCGTGCGTCAAGGAAGCGCCAACCGTGGAGCAGTGCGCTAGTTACTGCCGCGCCACGCTGATCGCCTGTCCTTATTTCGTACTGGAGAAATTGGATGCTGGCAGCGAGGGGCAAATCGAGGTCCACTCCGACGGCGCAACCTTCGGCATCTACACCATTATTGGCGGCAGTGGCCAGCTACGCTGGGGCAAACAGCAGGCCGAGCCGCTTGCGCTGGGCGATACGGT
>QHBQ01000159.1 GCA_003243865.1 Candidatus Chloroheliales bacterium
CGAATAACCATCCACATTGCAGTCGTAGAGGAGCTAAGGCGGCGCGGATACGAACTGAGAAACACCGTGATCTGGGATCGGACCAACATCGTCAACAACGTTGGCATATTCGGCTGGCCCAGCAACTACATCACGATGGGAACGACGTTTGAGTATTTGCTGGATTTCTGGCGACCACCTTTGAACAAGGATGCGGGTGGGGAAGACAGCGAGGATGAGCAAGCGGAAGGGAACGCACAGTTACTTATGGAGAACATGAGCAGGCAAGAGATTATCGAGAGTCTGCGTACCAGAGCAGGCATTACGGTAAAGCAGCTTTACACAAAGGATGAATTGAGAGACATTGTCCGCGCCATCTGTAGCCTGGGTTGGATACCCAACCTGCGACCTGGCAATGTTGGTGGTGTGGGCAACACAGTCGAGGACTTGCTGGGTATTCGTGAAAATAACCTTCCAGTACCCAACAGTGGTGAATGGGAGCTAAAGTGCCAGCGCATAAATGTGGGCAAAAGTTCGCTTACAACCTTGCTACACCAGGAACCTTCACCACAAGCCCTTTTCTTTGTAACAAGAGTATTCCTACCTTTCTACAGCTGGCTGCATCGTAATGCTGGTATAGATGGTCGTGCTCTTGATGAGATAAGTTTCAGGCAGACTATCAGCGCAAAACGAAGGAGCAGTAGAGGCTTCATGGTTCAGGTTGATAGAGAACAGAAGATGATAAAAGTATCGTTCGACCCCGATAGCGTTAGTCCAAAGCTACAAGGGTGGAAAGAGTCTGTAGCATTGCGTGTTGGTACTCTTGGCGAACTGGACCCACAGCCGTACTGGGGATTCAAAGATCTGGAGAGCTTGCTGAGGGCTAAACTTACAAATTGCGTATACATGAAGGCTAAAAGCCGGGTCACTAGTGAAGGTGAAGAGCTTTTCTATTTTGAAGCGCATATGTTGAGAGATTTCAGCTTCGACAGGTTCTTGGAATCTCTTGAAGCAGGGATTGCGTATGTGGATTTCGATGCTAGCGGTACCCACAATCACGGCACGAAGATCAGGCTCAAGCGCGGAATGCTAAATAGCCTTTATGATTATGATGAAAAGATTGTATAGTCGTGACGAATGCAGGCTTGCTCCAAAACAGGATGCTCTCCCGCACCGGAACGCGCCCGAACCTACCCATCTGCTGCGAACTGTTGCCCTTGTAGCGGGTGACAATAATTTCATCTACGCTGAAGCCAGCGGCAACTGCCAGTTCGCAGAGCAGCAAGTCAACCGGGATAAGTTCACCGTGGAAGCGGGCATTGCCGACCACCAGGGCCACATATGCGCCGGGGTTGCTCACCGCATATAGCTGCTCGATCACCCTATTCATGTCCTCGAAGTAACCGCGCACCATAATCGGGATACGGTCATTGTTCAACCGCTCCCCCGCCAGGTTATCCAGCACCTCCTCCAGCGCAGGGTGGTTCACATCGCGGGTTGGCGCATCCTTGCTCTCGATATGGGAGCGGAGCAGGCTATGGCGAAGGGCGACTACATCGCGCAACTGCCGACAGTCGCGCAGGCATAGCTCCAAGCCGAAGATGCGAGTATAATCGTAACGATTGAGATAGGGTGGCGAGGTGATTACCACATCGGTGCGGCGTTGGAACAGGCTAAGGTCGCGGGCATCACCGAGGTACACATCGGCGCGGGCCGGGGCAACTGGCGTATCAAAGAAACCTGTCTGGCGGTAAGCGCCGCTCAAGTCACCATACATTCGATGCAATTGCTTTGCCAGCACCTCACGCACTGGCGGGATAGTACGCTCGACCAGGCGCAAGAACTGTCCATCCTTCGAGGTGAAAGACACCGACTCCAGCACCGCCATCAACGCGAACATGAGGAAATCCTGCACCAACCGATCGGACACCTGTTCAATCACCTCGCGGAAGAACATCACCTCGTCGAGCGTCTGCGGGGTGTAGGCTAGCCTGACGATGCGAATATCGGTAGGCGCGGTGATACTTGGCTCATGGTAGGGCAGCGTTAGCAGGTACTCAATCTGTCGCTTCAGGGCGACGAGGTCGTACTCTGTAGCATCGCGCAACTTGACGCTAGCGACAAAGACGGAGGTGGGCAGCCGGTCCAGCCCCCACGACTGATAACCAAGCTGCTTCGCCGCCAACATGGTAGTGCCACAGCCAGCAAACGGGTCCAGAACAATATCGGTGGCAGGGATGGCATTGAAGCGGGTAAGGATACGCTCGACCAGCTGAGGGGAGTAGCCCTGGGGGTATTTGAACCACCTGTGAATCGGCAGTGACTTGTTCGGCACGTAAGTAACAAGCTGGCGGTAGCTGAAATCCTCGCGGAACAGCGGGCGGTAGCGTTGCTCCAGCTCTTCACGCCCAGCGGTGCGGCCACTTACCTGCGATTGAAGTGCATCATGCTGCAAGACCATTGAAGTCATCCTTTGAGAGTGGCGTTGCTGGCGTGATTATAACACGATTCGCCGCAGCAGGTAAGCCAACATGACCGAAGCGGGCCGGATCCTCGCGCAGGTCGAAGCCGCCAGCGAGCGCCTCGGCGGCCATCTCGATGCCGCGCTGCACCAGCAGGATGATGAACGGGTTAGTGGCGGGCGGCTCGATGCTGAGGGTACGGGCCAGGCCGAGGGTACGGGCGGCAAGCTGGCGCTCGCCCGCAATCGTCAGCCACTCGGCCATGCGGGTGAGGCGGGTCTGCAACGCCTCTAGCTGCTCAGGCCGGTAGTGGGTGGCGATTAGCAGGTCGCGAATGTCGTCCATCGCCCGCGCAAGCTGGACCTGCTTGCGCGGCCCGACCCGGCCCCGGCGTGGCATCATCTTCATCATCCGCTCCACTTCGTCGTAGAGCAGCGGGGTTTCGAGGAACCAGCCGACGAAGTAGGGGCCGGTGAGCAGTTCGCGTGCGGTATCGCCGATCTCCTGCTGGCTGCGCAGGTGGGCTGGCAGGGGTAGCTCCACGCCAACCGCGGCCTCGGGGCCGGGCGGCTGGCTGCGCCAGATGGGGGCGCTGAACAGCCGATATTCCAGCGGCAGGCTGTCGCCGCGACTCCAGGTTTCCGCCTGCGCCTCCAGCAACAGGCGGCGGGCGTAGTCGAAGCCAACCTCCAGGTAGGGTGGCTCCTCCGCCTCATCCCCACCCTCGTCCATCAAGATACCAATCAGTTCGGCTGGCACCTCAGTTATTTCCCCTTGCGCCACCATCTCGCG
>QHBQ01000105.1 GCA_003243865.1 Candidatus Chloroheliales bacterium
AGGCAGATGCTACTTGCTCGCAATAACATTGAGCAATTCAATGAAGATTATTGGGGCGAGCTCAGGAGCCAACTAAATGGCAGTGAAATAACTTCTGAGCAGATCGGTGAGAGAATGAAAAGGATGTGGCAGGATGAGCATAGAGCAAAATACGTGGATAGCCTCATTGACAAGGTTGTGAACACCAGGCGCTTTCGCGTTATAAGAGCGGCTCGCGAATACAAAAGTCTTCGCCTTGTAGTGTCGCCGGACGGCGTAACCGATGAGCTATGCTATGAGTTTCGCTCACTGAAGAACAGTAGCAGCCTAGAGTACCAGCTAGAAGGAATTAAAGCGGTGGCTCACATAAATGCTTATCTTCTTCAGCGACCAAAGATTATGGCTCATGTTCACGTGCGCACATCAGGGCGAGAGCAGATTGTAACTGAGCGAGCGGATAGGGAGTTGGAACAAGGACATCTGGATGATATAGAAAGAATAATCCAGTATTTCGTAGAAAGATGGCCCGATGCGCCGGAAGGTTACTGGGATGATAAAAGAGAGTAATGAACTACTCTACCCTCACTACGTCCGTCTCGCCGACCTGGTCTGGTTCGCGGCGCAGCCGAGCGCGATGTGGCGGCATCTGGTCGAGCGCGAGGACGAGGTGCAGCAGCAGGTCATGCGCCTCACCCGCCTGCGGCATTTGGAGGAGCGCATCGAGTGGGATACGTACATGGAGTGGCGTAAGCAGGTGGCCGACGGTAAGCTGAGGATTGAGCAGTTGCGTAATCTGCTGACCGCGAAGTACGACCCGCGCTTCGTGGAAAGCACACTCGATCGGGTACTCAACTCTTATCTTTATCCCAGCCTGAAGGCGGTGCGGGTCTGGAACAGCCTGCACATGCTGATTACCCCCGACGGCGTGACCGATAAGCTCATCTATGAATATCGCTCCGTCGCCGAGCCAAAGGATATGGCCGGCTCAGCCCAGGCGATGCGCACCCTGGCACAGATGGAGGCGCTACTGCTGGAGCGGCGCGCCATCCAGGTGCAAATCCGCGCCCGCGCGACCGATGATGTGCAGACCATCAATGAGCCGCTCGACCCAGTCCTTGCCCGCGCATACCTCGACGCTGCCGAGCGCGGCCTGAAGGGAATCGCCAGCCTTAAACTTAACCGCAGTCACGGGTTGCCGCAGGGCGAAAGGCGGCTCGCCTCTACGCAAACGCGCCCACCTCAAGGAGCAAAGATGAACACATCAAACCGTCAGGCAATCCATGCCGACAACGCCCCCGCCGCGATTGGCCCCTACTCGCAGGCGGTCCGCAGCGGCAACCTGGTATTCTGCTCCGGTCAGCTTGCAATCAGACCAAGCACCGGCCAGATTGACGAGGGCGATTGGAGCATCGGCCAGCAGACCCGCCAGGCCCTCACCAACCTCAAGGCGGTGCTGGAAGCGGCTGGCACCGACCTCGCCCACGTGGTGAAGACGACCGTGTTTCTCGCCCACATCAGCGACTTCGCCGAGATGAACAGCGTCTACGCCGAGTTCTTTCCCGCGGAGCAGACCCCGCCCGCCCGCAGCACGGTGGAGGTGGGCCGTTTGCCGAAGGATGGATTGGTGGAGATCGAGTGCATTGCGGTGATGCCGGAGAGCATCGCTTAAGTAAAGGGTCATCATATGCCACTGTCGCCCGTGCGGGAGATCAACAGGCTTGAAATCCAGCCTATATTGCCTGTCGTCGACTCAGTAAGTCAGGATGGGCAGCCGGAGCTTGGGGCTGATCTGAATTTGAGCTTCGCTGGAGTGGACACTCAGTATGCCACTCATTCTATCCACCCTTATATTGCCGCCATCAATCCCCCGCTAGCCCGCACGCTGATTGAGCATTACGTGCCAGCGGGAGAAACCGTGCTGGATCCATTCTGTGGTGGGGGGGGCGTACTTGTCGAGGCTGTGCTGAACGGGCGCCAGGCGGTTGGCTACGATGTCAACCCGCTGGCGGTACTAATCAGTCGGGTCAAGACCACTCCCCTGCCCTCACGCCGCACCATCCACGAGTACACCAAGGTTTTGGATGAGGCGCAAGCTCTCGCCCGCAACGCGCCATGTACAGATGTTCCTGATGTAATCAGTTACTGGTACAACGAGGACACGCTGCCGCCACTCTTCGCGCTGCGAACTGTAATCAGTCGCATCGAAGACGTGCAAGTGCGCGATATGTTCCTGGTTGCGCTATCGGCCACTGCCCGTGAGGTGATGCTGACATATCGGGGGGAAGTACGGCTGCGGCGACTACAAGGGCCAGATCTGGAGCGGTTCAGGCCTAACGTGCTTGCCTCGTTTCGCAAGCGGGCTGAACTGGCAATTACCCGCGTCGCCCAACTACCAGCCAATGCTCATGCCAGAGCCGAAGTTGGCGATGCGCGGCAGATAAGCATGGCGCAAAAGTTTCACTCAGTGATTACCTCACCGCCTTATGCCGACGACACCAACGGGGTAGGCTACTTCCAATTCAGCCGCAATATGCTGTACTGGCTGGGCTTCTCGCTCGATGAACTAAAGGAGCAGCGTAAGCTCTTTCTGGGGTGCAGTGGGCAGAACACTGCCAACTTGCCAACGCTCCCTTCAATAACACTGCAAAGGACGCTCGAACTGCTGACCAAGCAGAAGGAGCAGCATTATAGGGAGGCGTTGAGCTTCTACCACGATTATCATAGAGCGCTTGACCGAATCGCCAGCGTGGTGGAAAAGCGCCTTATCATCGTGATCGGCGACCGAGTGCTATCGCGCACCTATATCAACAACGGGCATATCACCACCGAGTTGCTCGAAGCGCTCGGTTTTGGGCTGGAACATTATTACACTCGTGAGCTAAAGAAGAAGAGGATTGCCAATCTGGGTGGTGATGGTGGCGGAACTTCTATAGAACACATCCTTGTGTATCAACACCGCTAAACAAGGCGCTGCTGAAATTGCTTCCATGCCTGAATGATAGCATGCACCAGAACATCCGGCTGCTCTTCGGTAAAGGTTAGTGAATGTATCTTTGCACCGGAGGTCGTTTCGCCGACGCTGGGTGGGGTGCGTCGGTTGAATGAGTAGCAACCACTGAACTGCCCAGCCACCTCGAAGTAGCGGCGCTTATCGCCGCCCCTGGTATGACCCAGTTCGCCACGAACTACTGCGTCACCGTGCGGCGGTGGATACATCTTCGCGTCCAGGGTAACGACCGCCGACCAAAAGCCATGAGCAATGAGTGACCTACTTGCCGGGGCATCATCAGAGAGCCGCTCGGCGATGCTCGCCTTGCAATGAAGTACACCAAAGATAAACGTCTGGCCCTTTGCTCCGGCTTTAAGAACCAGGTCGGTTTTAGAACTGCCGACACCCTGCTCTCTCAAGTCGAGATCCTCAGCGTCGGCAGGTTTGGCACGCCGTAGCATGATATTGTATACAGCTAGGCGTGGAGCATAGATGTCCAAAATAATCTGCTCGAATGCCTGACCCCCCACCCGCACCCAGCTTTGAGCGCTCCTCCCAAGCTGGCGATAGGTGTGATATATCAGATGCACCCATAGGTCAGCAGGATTGGCATCTGGACATAGCTGAACCACAGCAATCATCGCTTGAGCAACCGCATTATAGGCTGGTTCTTTGCGTGTAAGCCCTTCGCGCAAGGAGTTGGCAAGTTGCCGGTACTGTTCAGTTGTGATACCCTCGATGACAACATCTACCCACTGCTTGGCATCGCTGCTGCGGACACGAACCAGCGTGGAGTCAGGTTCTATTGTAACTGGCTCTCCTATGTCAGTAGGTCGTACTGCACCTGCCAAGGCGATAACGCCTTGCAGAAGTTCGTCGGGGGATACTTGAAGCGCCAAGGCTAGCCTGATGATATTGAGCAGGGAAACATTGCGCTCACCTCGCTCCACGCTGCCGATGTAGGTACGATGAAGCCCAGTCGCAGCCGCAAGCTGCTCCTGCGACCAGCCAAGCCGAGCGCGAAGCCTACGTACATTTTCGCCAAAGCGCAAAAGATAATCATTCATCAGCAATGATGATAACCCACGTGAACTCTATAGGTCTACAGACTATTAGTATCATAATCCATGGGTTAAGGAACAAAAGAGGTGAGAACAATGAACCGCACTGACCGTCTTCTTGCGATCGTATTGGAGTTGCAGGGCAAGGGCAAGCTACGGGCCGAAGACCTCGCCGCCACCTTCGAGATCAGCAAGCGCACCATCTACCGCGACATCCAGGCGCTCAGCGAGTCGGGCGTGCCGCTGGTGGCGGTGCCGGGGCAGGGCTACGCGCTGGTTGAGGGCTACTTTCTGCCGCCGCTCAGTTTCACCACCGATGAGGCCACCATGCTGCTGCTGGGCAGCGACTTCATGGCCCAGAGTTTCGACGCGCAATATCGCGCCGCCGCCCAGTCGGCCAGCCGCAAGATCGAGGGAGTGTTGAAGGCGCAGGTGCGCGACGAGGCGCGCTATCTACGCGAGAATATTCGCTTCGTTGCCAGCAACAGCCCCGAAGAGCGCGGCAGCGGCGAGACCCTGGCCCAACTGCGGCGGGCAATCATCGAGCGGGCGACGGTGCGTTTCCACTATTACCCCCGCTACCGAGAAGGCAACCAGCCGCCCACCAGCCGCGAAGCTGACCCCCACGCCCTCTCCTACGTTGGCGGCGCGATATATCTCACCGCCTACGACCACACCCGCCAGGCGATGCGTAACTTCCGCCTCGACCGCATTGACAACCTGACCCTGCTGCCAAAGCGATTTACCCGCCGTGGCGACTCCCGACTCGAACGCCCCCGCCTTGAGGAGCGTAACATCATCGTGCGCGTGCTGTTCGACCACGAGGTTGCACGCTGGGCGCAAGAGGGCCGCTCGTTCTTCACTATCAACGAGGAGCAGACCCCTGACGGCCTGCTGGTAACGCTGGCGGTGCGGCAGGAGAGCGAGGTGCTGGGCTGGCTGCTGAACTGGGGCCGCCACGTGCGGGTGCTGGAGCCGCAGTCGTTGCAGCGGATGCTGGTCGAGGAAGCGGAAGCAATTGCCCAAAATTATCATGATTAGAAGCTGCACAACGCCACAGTTGAGGCCAGCCTGTAGGGGCAAATTGCTGTTCGCCCTATTAATTTTGCAAAATTACCAAAATGGCGAATCGCTACTGACATAACGTTGTCACGAGCATCCCATATAATGATAGTGTAAGGCGAACAAACAAAACCAAACCGCCTGGCAAACGCCAGAGCAAAGCAAAGGAGAGTTACACCATGCAGACCCCAGAGCTTAACTTCGTGGTGATTTACGTGTCCGACATGGACGCCTCGTACAACTTCTTCGTTAATTTTTCATCTGGCGGAAGCCGGGGCTATTCCGATCCGCTTCGCTGGCTGGCTCGAAGCCGAGGACATTAACGAAGAAGTTGTA
>QHBQ01000043.1 GCA_003243865.1 Candidatus Chloroheliales bacterium
CTCGGTGGGGTTGCCTACCTGGGACGGCTGAACGGTGGGCGGCTCGATTATGCCGCGCTGGTACCTGCCACGCTGGTAGCCACCGTGCCGCTGGCCCTACTGCTGGCTGGCATCCTGGTCGGTGCGGCGCAGTATCCGCTGCTGTGGGTAGCGGGCGGTGAGGCGCGCCCCCATTGGGCCAGCCGCGCGCTTGTCTTCGGCCTCGGCCTCGGTCTACCAGAGGTCTACCTTGCGCTGCGGGTGCAGCAGATTGCGGCAGGCAGCCTCAGTCTGCCCGACTGGTGGTTCACCACCCTGGCGATCGTCGGCGGACTGACCGCGCTGCTGGGCGGCTGCTTCGCATTGCGCAGCGCGACTACTGGTGATGCCTTCAGCGCGCTGGCGATAGCGGGCAGCGGACTGGCCTTCTGGGCGCTCAGCCTGAACGCGCCTGGCGCGAGCGCCGCCGCACTCTTGCTGGCAATCGGGCTAGCCGCCGGGCGGGTGACGCTGGCGACCGGGCTGGCCGCTGGGCAGCGCGTGACCGCCATTGTGGGCGGGTTGACGCTGACCCTGCTGCCACCGTTCGGCGGCTTCATCGGCCTTTGGCTGCTGTTCAATGCCTCGTTGCTGCCGGGCAATCACCTGGCGCTGTTCCTCATCGCTGGCTTTGTGCTGCTCACCCTGCCCGCTGCTGCCGCGCTGATCGCCGAGACGAGGGGGATGACCGCGCTGCCCACCGAGGGTCAGCCGCCCGCCCGCCGCCTGCCTGCGATTGCACCTCCGGTCGCGCTGCTGGGGCTGGCAACGTTCAGCCTGGGGCTGAGTCTGGCCGCGCCGCTGTTTGAGTGGCTGAATCAGCCCCCGTTCGTGCCACTGGCCGTCCTATCGGCGCAGTCGCAAACCAGCTTCAGCCTGGCCACGACGGGCGGGGAATGGCCTGCGCTGGCGGTGGCGCTCGCACTGGGGGTCGGCCTGCTACTCTGGCTGGCGCTCGTCACCCGCGCCCGCGCAGTGGTTGCGCCGCCGATTGAAGCTGAGGGGATGAGCGCACTTGACGTGCTGGCCCCGTTCGACCTCTACCTGCGCCCGCTGCGCTGGCTCGAGCCACGCACCTGGGCGGGCTGGCTGGGGCAGGCGGGCAGCTTCGTCGAGGGTGGTCTGGCCCACCTGGATCACGTGTTGGAAGGGCGCTACTATATCCTGGTCTCCGCCCTGTTGTTGCTGGTTGCCCTGCTGGTGATTAGCCGCTAGCCGAAGGTAGAAGATAGAAGGTAGAATGGGGGAAGGTTAGTTGCCTGAGTTGATTGCCGCAGGTCTGATCCTTACCGGGGTGCTGCTCGTGTTGTTGCGCGACTGGCGAATTACCGTAGCCGCGCTGTTCGCCCAGTATCTGTTGCTGGGCCTGCTGATCAGCATCACCCTGCCCGCTGACCTCCATCTCGGCGCCGACCTGAACAGCGCTGCGCTGATCGAGGCGGCCACCGGCCTGACTGTCACCCTGCTGTTCTCCATCACCGCGCGGATGGTGGTAGGCGGCGAGTTGACGGCTGACACTTACGCTGGCCAGGAGCTTGACGAGTTCCAGCAGGCCGCGCTGCGTCGCCAGCGGCGGCGAGTGACCCGCGATGCCGTCCAGGCCCGCGCCAACCGCCGCGCGATAGTTGGCGAGTACCTGCTGCCAACCGCCGCGCTGCTCATCTGCGCCACCGCCGCCTACTCCCTCAGCCAACTCTACCCCCTCGGCCGCAGCCCAATCAACGACTTCAGCTTCTACTGGGTGGTGCTGTGCGGCCTGTTCACCTTGTTGCTCGCCCGCGATCTAATCAAAATCAGCATCGGCCTGTTGGTGCTGCTGAATGGCCTCGGCCTGCTGCTCGCCAGCCTCGGCCAACGCCCCGGCCTGCTGGTGGAAGGCACACAGGCAGCGGTGACAATCGGGCTGGCGACGGCGCTCAGCTATCTGTGGCTGTCCCTGCACGCCCGCCTACATAGCCTGAACCTTGACGAGGTGCTGCGCGGTGACGACTGAACTGCTGGCCGTCATCGCCGCACCCGCGTTTGGGGGGCTGCTGGCAATTGCCTTTCGCCGCCAACCGCTGGTGCAAGTGGTCTCCGCCGCTGCCGCCTTGTTGCTCCAACTGATCCTATCCGCGTTGGTCACTGATGGGCAGTACAACCTTGGCAGTGAGCTTATCTTGCGTGTAGGGCCAATCGAGCGGTTCTTCATTGCCGCCGCCGACATCCCGATTGTCGCTACGCTGCTCTATCACGCCCGCGTCGCTGATGAGGGGCGCAAGTTCGTCGCGGTCGCCATGTTTAGCAGCGCCGCAGTAAGTGCCGTGGCGCTGGTGGAGGATAGCTTCGTTGCCGCCTTCGCGCTGCTGATTGCCAGCGTGGCGCTCGCGGTCGGGCTGGTGGACGAGCCGTTGCGGGTGGTAGAAACTCCCCCAGGCAGCGCGCCGCTGCCGCCGGTGCGCCCCTTCGCCGCCGCGCTGCGCTACCTCAGCCTCAGCGTGTTTGCCGCCATCGCGCTCGGCTTCGCGCTCATCCTGCTCGCCAGCTATACGATCAGCCCCGACCAGCCCGCTCTGCTGAAGGTGACGTTCGCCTTCCTGGTCGTTGGGCTTGCCCTGCGCCTCGGCGCGGCGCCGTTCCACCTCTGGCTGCCATCGCTGCTCGACCCAGCGCGCGGCAGCGGGCTGATCGGCTTGCTCAGTGTGGGCGCGTTGAGCGGTGGGACAGTGCTGTTCGCTGCGCACATCCTGCTTGACAATCCGCCGCTGCTGCTCCAGGACGAGTTTGGCCGCGCCGTCGCCAGCGCGGGGGCGCTCGGCTCGGCGATGCTCGGTGGGTTGCTGGCCCTGGCGCAAGGGGAGCGCCGCCGCCGCTGCCTCGCCTACCTGTTCATCAGTGACGCAGGGCTGCTGCTCTTCGGCCTGGTCAGCGGCACTGCCGTAGGCTTCAGCGCCAGCCTTGCCACCGTGCTTGGCTACAGTCTGGCCGCACCGCTGATGCTACTCTCCTTCAACCTGCTGGGTGATGGCAACTTCGTCGCCCGCGCTGGGCTATTGATTGGCGGGCTGTCACTGGTGGGGCTGGTGCCAACCTATGGCTTTGCTGCCCGCTGGCTGCTCTACACGGCGGCGGCGCAACTCGGCCCCGGCTGGCTGCTGGCCGCGCTCGCTGCCGTGCTGCTGATGCTGGCGGCGGCGGTGCGTAGCTTCG
>QHBQ01000154.1 GCA_003243865.1 Candidatus Chloroheliales bacterium
ATTGACCCTGAGTTCATCGTCAAACTGCGCGAACATGGCGCGCTTGAGGCGGTAGATGTGGCCGCGGTTCACGGCTTCCCGCTCGATTGGAACAATTGGGGCATCAACGAGTGGCCCGCCCAGGTGCGGCTAATCGAGCAAATCGCCGCTATGCCGGTCTGGGTTACGGAGGTGGGAGTCAGCAGCTTCGGCGCAGAGGAGGTGCAGGCGTTCGGCATCGAGCGTACCTGTGAATTGCTCTGCGGCGTGCAGCGGGTCTACTGGTACTCGCTGTTTGATCTGCCCTCAGTGCGCGCTGCCACCACCCGCCACAAGGAGAGCGAAGGCAGCGCCTACTACCGCCACTTCCATATGGGCCTGATCAAGTCGGATTTGCGCACCCCCAAGCTGGCCTTGCGCCACTTCAATCCGCGTATGGGTATCTGTCAGTGGTTCCACTACGAGGATGAGCAGACGCTGGAGCAGGCAGTCTGGTGGCTGAAGCGGTTGGGCGTGCGCCAGTTGCGCACCGGCCTCAGTTGGGCCGACTCGCACATCCCCGGCGCGTGGGACTGGTTCGACCGCCAGATGCGGGCGCTCCGGCCGTTCGATGTGATGCTCACCCTCTGCTTCACTCCACCCTCGCACGGCAAGCGCCCCGATCACACCAGCCCACCCTGCGATGCGGGCGAGTACGCCTACTTCTGCCGCGAGGTGGTCACTCGCTACGCACCCGCCCGTCCGCGTGGGCTGATCTACGCGCCTAGCAACGATCTGGTGCTTGACGCGACGGTGTAACAGCAAAAAGCCTCTCCCGCTAGAAGAGGCTTTCTGCTGCCCCAGATAAGCCCTGTACGATGATGCTGTAACCACCGACAATGCCGCTTTGGTTGCTAGCGACGATACGGATGAGGTGGCCCTCGCCCGAGCGCGCCCCCAGGCGCTGGGCAAGCTGTGCGGCGGTAAATCGGTTGCTGGGGACTAGATTGAGCAGCCTGCTAATCGCGGTCGGCAGCCAGGCATCGAGGCAACCGCGTGGCTGCTTGTCTGAGCCAGCTTGCTTGACCAGCGCGCGAAGCGGCTGCTGCCCGCCAGTGATGGGTCGCACCGCCGGGTTGGCAAGCAGGGTATGGTCAACGCCAGTCGGGTTGTACCTCGGCCCGACTACGTCAGCAGGGATGAGGTAGGGCTTGCCGCTGTCCGAGTAGACGACTGCGCCGAGGTGGGCGTAGCCGTTATCGAGCCGGTAGGAACCAGTAGGCGCGGCGCGGGGTATCCTGAGACGGTTGGCAAGTTCGGGCGCGCTAGCTTGCAGCACATGACGCACATCCTTCATCCCGTGCAGCAGTTGCAGATCGGTGTTGCGAGGCATTGCTCCACCCAGTTGCGCCAGCAGCGGCATTAGATTCTGCGCCCCAGCGGCCAAATCAACGTTGTGCTGCCCCACATGACGATTGGCGTTGGCATCCCAGCCTGGCCCAGCATGGTCGGTAAAGCAGTCAACCTTAGCTAGCAGGCACTCATGACCGCCGTTCTCGACTACTGGAGTCCAAATATCGGGAACACGAAAGAGGGCGTGACAACCAGGGTCGCGACGGTCAGGCAGGTTGAGGTAGAGTGGCGTCGGGTAATTGCGGGTTGGGTCGAGGGGATGCAGGTTGGTTCCGCTGAAGGCGAAGGAAGGATTAGCCCAGTACATCCGCAGCGTGACTCCATAGGCCGCCATCCGCCCTACGTTCCATACTCGCACGAAGACGGTATGCGGTTGCCCTGGGGTGGGGTGCAGCACCGCCTTGTTGGAGTCGTAGTCGCTCAACACCCCACGACATACAATTATGTCGGGGCTTTCCCAGAAGTAGTTGCCTGGTGCGGGTCTCACTCCGTGGTCACCAAGGTAGGCACGAATAAGCAGATAAGGCCAGATCCCATCCTGGCGGGAGGGTGGTCTCTCTTTTATCACGTTGTCAATCTCGCGCTCCAGTATATCCCGCCGCTTCTTTTGCTCAGGGGTTAGGGGCGGCGGCTGGGGCGAACCATCGTCACGGTGAAGGTTGGCTGGGTCGTCGCCACGCTGCTGCTTGTCACGCTGCGGGTCGGGCTTAGGGTAGTGGAACTCCTCCCGCCGGTTGATGTTGTCATCCGCCATGGCCGCGCTCCTTCCCGCCATTGGGCTGAATACCACCGGCCTGACCGACATCGTTTGGTGTTACCTTGGTGATATCACAACTGCCGTCCGGCGCTTCGCCATAGTGGATCGCCAGGTTGAGGAAGGGGTCATAGTGAGGGCCGGGGTTGCCCGGCTGCTCCGAACAGAAGCCTTCAGGCACAGTACAAGGCTCGTTGAAGCGATATTTGGCATTGGCGAGCTGGCCGCTACTTGAGGGCGTGTGTGGCTTGTTCTTGCGCCGATCCCACTCCCAGGTCTGATGGCCGTAGCCGCGGTCGGAGTCGAGGTTGAAGTTAGGGATAGGGTCGCCATTGCTCAGGCGGCCAATCAGGTAGACGCTGTAATCCACTGGATCGCCCAGGTGCTGGTTGGCAGGCAGGTGGTTGTCGCTAGCCTGCTCGGTCATTGCCGGGGTGGTGGCTTTCTCGTATTCGGTGCGGGCGTTGGCATTGCCCGGCAGGTGGTTCATCAGCATCCTGGCATCCTGCCCCTGGACGTAGGGGCCAGGGTGAGTGAGGCTACCCTCCCAGCCGTTGGTCTGCCCGGCATTGTTGGTGCTGGGATAGCGCCAGGGGGAAGTAAACTCGCTTGGCTGCAAGGTGCTGCCGCAGAACGGATCGCCACCGAAAAACTGGATGATATTGGCAATCAGGTTGGGATCGTCCTCGATGATGGCGCGCGGGAAAGCGGGGTCGGCGCCGAAGGCAGCCGCAGCGTTGGCGCGCCCCGACGGCTCATCGAACGACGGCAGCCCCGACGTTGTGCCGTCGGGCGAGGCCAGCGCAGCAGCGAGGTCTTGCAGCGGGCCGGTTGGTGAGACCCCGAGTGTGACCAGACCACGACTAATCTCCTCCGCTTTGGGGGCAAAGAACCCGCTCATCACCAGCGGCTTGCGCGCAGCCATGTACAGGTTCCACATTGGCACTACGGCGAACTCGTACAGGATCTCGCGAGCCGGGTAGGTGAGGATGTCATTAAGGACAGCGATTGGCAGGGTTGCCAGCCAGACCGCAAGTTCAGCAATATAAGCCGCTACTGCGAAGATGGCGAGGAAGAAGTCGAGCAGGCTGAAGCCCCCATCATCGCTGCTGGGGTCCATGCCACTGCCGCTGTTGTCGCTAGGGCCACCGGAGCCGGGGAAGGGAGGCGGGCTATGGTCGCCGATAACTGGCGGCGGGGTGGGCTTACGCGGGGAGTAGCCGCCGGTCGAGGTCATCTTGACGTAGTGGAATAGCGTCCAGTAGGTATCCTGCAAGGTCTTCAGGTTGGGGATGCCGCTGCCATTATCGTTAAAGCCGGGGTCGTCGGTGAGGATCTGCGGCGCATCCTTGGGGTCAGCTCCGCTATAGAACATCTGGCGCATCGTGTCAATCAGCAACTGGCAGAGGTCATCGGGCAGATCGCCGGTATCCAAATCCCACAGACCCTCACGGTAGAAATCGGGGTCGGTGCCGAACGGTGGGTTGGTATAGTCGGGAAAGTCGGGAGTAAAATAATCGTAGGCGGGGGCATCCTTAGCCCCATTGTAGGGGGCATCGTTGCGCTGGCGGAAGGCGAGGCGAAAGTGCAATGCCGAGGTGTCCAGTTCACCATATGGCTCGTTGCCACCGTGCTGGCTGTCGTAAACCAGCGCATCCATGTGGTTTTCGATAACGTGGTGGCGCTGCCAGTGCAGGCGATATGGCCCGCCGCACTTCTCATTGACAAAGGCGTGGCCGGTTACGTCGGTAGCGCAGTGGCTCATCCAGCCGAGCGCGAACGCCTTCTGCTGCTCGTTCTTGGCGTTGGCAAACAAGGCGCGGGCGTAATCGTAGGTTTTGCGGTAGTGGAACATATCTGACCAGAAGAAGGCATTTTCCTCGAACCCCTGTGGCACCCCGCTGGTCAGTAGGCCGAACCAGTCCCACATCTTGATCAGCAAATCGAGGAACGCATTCTTCACTGCGGCGGCCAGCTCGCTCAGCGCCTGGCTCAGTTCCTCCAACAGATGGCCGCTCATCTGGTTGAGAATCTGGCCCGTCCCGCTGATTGCGGGCTTCGCCCACTTATCCCACTTCGAGATGAAGTTTTTATCCAGTGTCTCCCACACATCGCGGGTCCATTCCACCGCGTGCAGCAGCACATTGCCGGTGGTACCTTTGAAGTCGGGCAACATGAAGAAGATGTCTGGTCCCAGCGCTCCCGCCGCCAGGTA
>QHBQ01000315.1 GCA_003243865.1 Candidatus Chloroheliales bacterium
TGATGAATTGGTGGTCTGGTACGGGTTACAAATGCGGCCCTTCGTCGTTATATAACGTATACAGAATGATTGATTGATTGTTTGCTGGCTATTTGTTATAATGTACTGACACTGAATACAACCAGAAGAAAGAGAAAACCGATGAAGAAATATCAAAATCAGAACCGCTACCGCAGCGGCATAGCAGGCGGCCTGCTCATCCTCGCGCTGATGATCAGCTTCGTGGCATTCGGCTCAAGCAGTCATGCGCAAGCGGCAGGGTTCCAGATCGGGCAACAGGTCAGCTCGACGGTTAACCTGTATATGCACAGCGGCCCAGGGATGGGCTACCCCTCAATCGGCATAATGAAGCAGGGCCAACCTGCTACCATAACCGGCCCTGCCAGCTTTGCCTGGTACCCGCTCGACTACCAAGGGCTGACTGGCTGGGTGGTGGGCAGCTACCTGCAGCCCGACAGCGGCCCCCGTGCGCCGCCCACTACGAACGACCAGACCCCAGCCGCTACGCCGACTGAGAACCAGAATGAGGCCAAGCCGGGCCAGCATGACCCTGCACCGAGCGCGACTCCAGGGCCAGCTGCCACTGCTACGCCGCTGCCAGCGGTGATCACGGCCACCAAGCGGGCCAATTACCCTTACACAGTGCCAACCGAGCCTAATGCACAGGGCATCATGCTGGGAATGTTCAAGGGCGGCAATGTCCGTGCCGCTGCAACCCTGAACTCGGCAATTATCACCGGCTGGTGGTATGGCCGCAAGGTAATGGTCTACGGATCGGTCACCGGCGACAGTGTGAACGGCAATAATACCTGGTACATAGTGGGCAAGCCACCGGAGCGGGAGCAGGTCTACTATGTCCACTCCAGCCTGGTGACGATGCTGGGGCCGATCGTGGTGCCACAGCCACAATACCGACTGAGCGGCCATTGGATTGACGTCAACCTGACCCAGCAGAGCCTGACCGCTTTTGACGGCCAGACCGAGGTGATGCACACTCTGATCAGCAGCGGTGCGTTCACCCACACTACCGATGTCGGCTACTGGAAGATATACTATCGGCTCGACAAGCAGGAGATGAAGAACCCTGACTCCAAACCAGGGCAGCCGGGCTGGTACGACCTCAAGGATGTGCCGTACCCACAGTATTTCAACCCCAGAGGCGAGGCAATCCACGGCACCTACTGGCACGACAACTTCGGCACGCCGATGAGTCACGGCTGCGTCAATGCCACCACCCCCGCCGCGGAGTGGATCTACAAGAACTTCGCCAACATTGGCACAGTGGTGGTAGTACACTTCTGACGATGGCAAGTTGCAGGTTGCAGAATAGGGCAGGCAACGCAACGCAACGATAGCGCGCCTGCCCTTTCGTGTGCCTGCTTCTACCGTCCTAGCATCGTGCTGGCGGTCGGGCAGCGGTTGCCGTAGGCGTTGCAGGCGACAAGGGCGCTGATGTCTGGGCGCAGGCCAGCTTCGTAGAGCAACGCATAGGTAAGGCAGAGCGGTAGGCCGACCACGTTGGTGTAGCAGCCTTCGATGGTGGCGACAGGACGGAAGTCCTGGTATTGGATCGCGTAGCCGCCCGCCTTGTCCAGCGAATCGCCGCTGGCAATGTATGCCTCGATCTCGGCGTCGCTGTAATCGCGCATCTGCACCAGGGTAGTAGCAGTCCCCGACTGCGGTTCGCTATCCTGGCGCAAGGTCAGCGCGGTAATCACTATATGCTGGCGACCACGCAGGCGGCGCAGCATCTCCCCTGCGGCGGTGGGATTGGCCGGTTTGCCGAGGATGGTGGCAGGCGGATCTACCACCAGAGTGTCAGCGGCGAGGATAATGGCAGTGGGGAAGCGCGTGGCGATCGCCTCGGCTTTGCTGGCAGCGAGGCGCATCACCGCGCTACTGGGCAGTTCATCCGGCAGCAGGGTTTCGTCTACGTCAGCGGGGTGGATGGCAAAGGGGAGGCCGAGTCGCCTCAGCAGCTCACGGCGGCGAGGTGAGCCGGAGGCAAGGATAAGGTCGGCCATTGCTCAATCTTGCGCCAGCGGTATGCTGAAGAAGAAAGCGCTACCCTGGCCCGGCTGCGACTGCACCCAGATTCTGCCGCCATGTTCCTTGACAATATTACTGGCGATGTAGAGGCCGAGGCCGAGGCCGTCCACCGCGCTCTGCCGCGCTCCCTTGGTGCGGAAGAAGCGCTCGAACAGGTGCCGCTGTTCCTGCTCACTGATGCCCACCCCTGTATCCGCGACGCTGACTACGGCAGCATCAGCTTCGTGCTGCAACGCCACCGTTACNCTACCCTTGTCGGGCGAATACTTGAGTGCGTTGGACAGCAGGTTCAACACCACCTGCTGCAAGCGNGCTTCATCGCCCATCACCCTCAGGTGCGCGGCATCCTCAGCCACCCGCAGACGGATGGTAATCCGCTCACTGGTCATCTGCTGCTGCTCCACCACCTGGGTCAGCAGTTCCTCGAGGTCAACCACTTCGTGCCTGACCTCCAGCCGCCCAGCTTCGATACGCGAGACGTCGAGAAGCTCATCAACCAGGCGGTTCATCCGCTTAGTCTGGTCGTTGATGACGTCAACCACGCGGATGAGCGCGGTGCGATCCACGTACTCCTGGCTGGCGCGGCGACGCAATACCTGGACGTAGCCCTGAATAGTGGTCATCGGTGTCTTCAACTCATGACTGGCAATGCTGAGGAACTCATCCTTGAGCCGGTTGGCTTCGGCCAGGCTGGCGGCATGGGTGTTCGCTTCGAGCAGCGCGGCGTTCTCCAGGGCCAGGGCAATCATGTTGGCAATGCCCTGCATCAACCGCTGCTCCGCCTCGCTGAACTGGTGGGCGGTGTCTGATTGGTCCAGGCCGATATAGCCAAGCACCTGCCCCCGCGCTACCATCGGCACGAACAATGCGCTCTGGACGTTCAGGGGATTCTCCTCGCCAACCTGCTCGGCATTGATAATAATCGGCTTGTGTTCCACCAGCAGGCGATGGGAGAGTGGGTTGCTGAGATCAACCGGCGTTGGCGGCAGCTCACGCATATACCGCTCATGCGCGGTAGTCAAGCCACTGACTGCGCCCAGGCGGCCAACATTCTCCTCCGCATCGTACAGGGTAATACTGGCCCGATCGCAGCCAATGAAGCCAGGCAGCATCCCCACCAACCGCGACATGATCTCTTCACGGCTGATCACACCCGCGACAGTAGCAGCAACCTCCAGCAAGGTGGCGGTGATGCGCTCGTCTACCGCCAACAGCTCACGCAGGCGCAGCTCCTTCTCGTCGCGCAAGCGCTGCTCCTCAACCAGCGCGTTGCGCATATTTTCGCGCTCAAGCACCTGGGTAGTGATCTCCTCAGCAGTGATTACCACATGGCTGATGCGGCCATCGGCCTGCATGGGGCTGGCAACCCAGCGCCAGTAGGTGCGCCCGCTGGCGGGATCGTCATAGGGGAACTCTTCGATGCTCACTTCCCTGCCGCTGGCAATCACGCTGCTGATAGCGGTATATGTGCGGGTTGTCCCTAGCTCGTCAATACGCCGGCCGATCAGCTTCTGATTACGTAGCGGCTCGTCAAAAAATCGTATATAGGTGCGATTGAGGTTGACGATGGTGCAATCAGCGGCATCTACGATCATTACGCCGAGCGGCAGCGAGTCGAATACCCGCTGCAACGTAGTGGCAAGCGCAGCGGGATCTGAGTTGGTGATGTTATGGGTCTCAATCATCGAGGCGCTTTCTATCGTAGCCAGGCTACGGAGGTGAGTGTGTTGCAGATAGCCGGATTGTAGCACGATCGTGGGGTGATGTCAACTCTGCCATAGCTTGTTCAGTCTTCAATGGCATTGTCATAATGATAGAGCAAGCGGGAAGCGTAGGCCAAACGCGGCCAGCTACTTGCAGCCCACCGCGCAACATGGTATCATACGGCAACATCCAGGCAGGCCCAAATCAACAGCGAGGGATACCATGACGGCGACGATTGAGAGCAGTGCAGAAGCAGAGGAGGGGCAGCGCACCGCATCACTGCAATCAAGTCAGCCACTGGTGCGGCGGGGTTATCTGATGGCAATCGGCGGGGCCGAGGATAAGCGCGAGGAGCGGCTGGTGCTGCGCCGCTTCGTGGCGCTGGCAGGCGCACACGCGGCTCACATCGTGGTTATGCCCACCGCCTCAGGGTTCATGGAAATGGTGGGGCAGAAGTACCAGGAACTTTTCACCAACCTCGGCGCAGGGGGGGTGACGGTACTGGGGGTGAACAGCCGTGAAGAGGCACAGGACGTGGGTGCGGTGGCAGTCATCAATGCGGCCACCGCCGTGTTCCTCACCGGCGGCAACCAGATGAAGATCAGTTCGCTGCTGGGCGGCACGCCGCTCTTGCAGGCGCTGCGCGACCGCTACAGCGCGGGCATCCTGGTAGGCGGCACCTCGGCGGGGGCCAGCGCCATCTGCCAGCACATGATCGCCTACGGTGCCAGCGGCAGCGCGCCCAAGCAGCGCATGGTGCAACTCTGCCCCGGCATCGGCCTGATCAATCAAGTGATTATTGACCAGCACTTCA
>QHBQ01000306.1 GCA_003243865.1 Candidatus Chloroheliales bacterium
GACAAGAACCGCGAGGGCTTCGTCTACTCCGAGGGCGCGGGGGTAATGATTCTGGAAACCCTGGAACACGCGCTCGCCCGTGATGCCCGCATCATCGCCGAACTAATCGGCGCGGCGGCCACCGGCGACGCCTACCACGTCAGCGCCCCTGCACCCAACGGCATCGGGGCCAGCACGGCAATGAGCCGCGCCTTGCAGAACGCGGGCCTGGCCCCGCAAGAGGTGGATTACGTGGTCGCACACGGCACTGGCACCCAACTGAACGATGTCAGCGAGACCGCCGCGATCAAGACTAGCTTTGGCGAATACGCTTACAAGCTGATGATCAGCTCGCCTAAGAGCATGGTCGGCCACCTGCTCGGCGCGGCAGGGGCGATGAGCGGCACGGCGGCGATCATGTCCATCCGCGACGGCGTGGTGCCGCCCACTACCAACCTCGACACCCCCGACCCGGAGTGCGACCTCGACTACGTGCCAAACGTCAAGCGCGAGGCGAACGTGCGGATAGCGATGGCGAATGGCTTTGGCTTCGGCGGACAGAACGGCGTCGCCGTGTTCAAGGCATTCGAGGGGTAGCTACCAGGCATGAGGCATGAGTGAAAAGCAAAGCTCACGAGTCACCCCGAATCTGGCGGCCAGTAAGCCAGCGAGCTGAAGTGCTGCTAATCTGAGCCACCCAGTGGGGGTCTAATCCTTACCCACAAGTATCGAAATGGCAGGAAGGTGCAAGATTATCGGCAGCTTGACCAGTTCCGGGGGGTTGGGGGCGTAGCCCCGTGCTGACCTACTCTAATGCTTATTGTCGGCAACAATGCCGATATAGCAGCAGGTAGCATTCGTGCTGTGGCCTACCCGCAATGACCACGCCAGCCTCGATGCTGACGATAAGCAATCCGGCGCTTGACTGCACGGGGCTGCGCCCCCATCCCCCGGAAACTGGTCAACTCGCCTGCAAGACCGCACCTTGCTACCCGTTCAGCATTTGTTCAGCATTTATGGGTAAAGATAAGAACCTCGCTGGGCGCTTAGGATCGTGCCGCGCTCCACAAAATTAGTCATAACTCATGTTGGGATGGGGGCGATGAAGCGTTAGTGATGTCAACGACGATAAGCGACGCGGAACTGGCCGAGGCGTACTGGCGCAGCTTCGTGGCGATGTGGCGCACCGACCGGCACCGTGAGGATGCCCAGGGTGCGTTTGCTATTGTTGATGACGGCGTATTCCTGCGTATCTACAGCCATCTGCCCCAGTTCTGGCAGCATCAGGCATTGCTGGTCAACGAAACGCTCGCTGAGCATGAGTATGACCCATTGGTCGTAGGGCTGGTGGCTGACTTTCATGGGCGCAGCGCCCCACTTGGCCTGGCGGTTGGCCCCAGTGGTGAGCGGGTGGCGGACAATGTGCTAACGCGGCACGGCTTTCGCCGCCATACCCTCGGCCTGGTGATGGGCCGCGAACTCGACCGCGCAGACATATCCGGCAACCTCGTCCCGCCGGGCCTGGTCGTTCATCCTACCAGCGAATATATCGAACTGGCGGTCGCCCGCGCGATTATCGGCGAGGTGTTCGACAGCCCGCTCCTAATCCGCAACTACCTGGTGGATGACCTGCCGTACATCCCCTACATTGCCGAGTTGAACGGCGTAGCGGTCGCCGCTGCTACCCTGATATCGTGCGACGAGGTTGCCGGTATCTACAGCGTTGCCACCTTGCCACAGTATCGCGGTCATGGCTACGCCACTGCGATGGTAGACAAGATGGTTGCCGACGCCGCCACGATGGGCTTCCGCACCGCTGTTCTCGGCTGCGTACCCGCAATGGTGCGTCACTACGCCCGCAGCGGCTTTCGGGTGGCTGGCACGCCGATCGGCTACCTGCTGGAACCATGAGGGCTGCTATGTTTGACTCCGCCGATGATTACACCCTGGTAGACGCGGTGGAGCGGCTGACCGCAATGCTGAAGGCCGCCCATCGCGTCGTGATGCTAACCGGTGCGGGCATCAGCACCGAGTCGGGCATCCCCGACTTTCGCAGCCCCGGCGGGCTGTGGGAAACCTACCGCCCCATTCACTATGTTGACTATATGCGCAAGCCAGCGGTGCGGGCCGAGTTCTGGAGCCGCAGCCACGTCACCGTGCCGCTGTTCGCTAACGCCCAGCCCAATGCGGCTCACTACGCGGTGGCCGCACTGCAAGCGGCGGGTCGCCTCAGCGCGCTGATCACCCAGAACGTAGATGGGCTACACCAGCGCGCCGGTTCGCCCGATGTGCTGGAACTGCACGGTAGCTACCTGTGGGTGCGCTGCACCGTCTGCACGGCGCGCTGCACCCGCCTCGATGTCCACCGCCGCATCGCCGCGCTCAACCCCCCTGAGGCGATTGCCGCTGGCGCGGCCATTGTCCCCGACTGCGCTGCGTGCGGTGGGCTGCTCAAGCCCGATGTAGTCTTCTTCGGCGAGAACGTGCCTGCGGCGCGCACCGCTGAGGCAATCGCCTGCGCCGAGGCTGCCGACCTGTTCCTGGTGGTCGGCTCATCGCTGGCGGCCTACTCCGGCTATCGCTTGCCGCTGCGGGCAATCGAGGCCGGGGCGAAGCTGGCGCTGCTCAACCTGGGTCCGACCCGCATTGACGCCCGCACTGACTTCCTGCTCCGCGCCCGCGCTGGCCTGGTCCTGCCGATGCTCGCCGCCAGGCTCTGCGCTTGACTTCCTGCCGACTATACTCCCGCCGAAGGCATCGCGGGGCGACAGACCTGTAGGCACCAGGGCTTGTCCTCTTTAGCGGTCGGGAGATTTGTCGGGGGGATGAGTGGAGGTCTTAACGCTCATCGTTTTGGTGGTCGCCGACATCTTCTGGTAAACCTCCAACTGCACCGTATCACCCGGCTGGTGCGCCATCAGCAATGCCGCCAGCGGGTGGAAATCGTCAATCTTGGTGCCATCCACACTGATGATCACGTCATCCTGCTGAATACCAGCGTTGGTGGCGGGGCTGCCATCGGCCACCGCCTCGACGATTGCGCCGTTGCTGAAGGATAGGCTTCTGCTCTTCGCCTCGTAATC
>QHBQ01000121.1 GCA_003243865.1 Candidatus Chloroheliales bacterium
CAATCGTGGCCGCGTTGGCCGCGCTAATCTTCGCCGCGCAGCCCGCCCATCCGGGCAGTGTGACCTGGATTGATGGCCGCTTCGACGCGCTGGCGACCCTGATGTATCTCGGCTGCGTCACCGCCTTCGTCATCTATATGCAGACGCGCCGCCGCCTCTGCTACGACCTGGCGTTGGTGTCGCTGCTGCTTGCCATCCTCGCCAAAGAGACGGGGCTGACGGCCCCGGCGTTGCTGCTGCTCACCGACCTGCTCTTCTTTCCCCAGCCGGGGGTAGCCACCGTGCCGGGCCATCGCTGGCCGAAGGTACACTGGCTGGCGTTCCTGCGGGCCAAGCTGTGGCTGCACGCGCCGTTCATTATCCTGGGCGGCGGCTACCTGCTGCTGCGCCTCTGGCTCAACGCCGAGCGGCTCATCTATCTGGGATATGGAGGCGGCTTCCGCGCTAACAATACCCTTATGGACAACGGGGCGGGCTACCTGGGGATGCTGCTCGGCCTGCCCAGCATCGTGGGGCTGCAAGGCGGCGCGGCGCTGGCCTTCGTCATCGGCTTCGGCATCGTCGTCATCGCGCTGGCGGTCTGGGCGGGGCGACTCGCCTGGTTCGGTCTGGCCTGGGTATTCGTCAGCATGGCCCCTTTCGCCAACATCCAGGTCTTCGACCAGGCCACCCGCTACGTCTACCTGCCCAGCGTGGGCATCGCCCTGCTGCTGGCGGCGGCGCTGGGCAAGGGGTTGGGCAGTATTGTCGGGCCGGGCGATCGGGCAAACCGCCGCGCGCCGCTACGATGGATAACCGCGATGGTGGCTATGCTGATCATCGGCTACGGCTGCCTGGCGACTGTGGCGCACAATGACGAGTGGAAGGGCGCCGGGGAGATGACGCAGCGATTCGTGGAGCAATTGAAGGCGGCGCACCCGACGGTGGCGCATGATAGCCGCTTCTTCTTTACCGGCGTGCCGTTCACCTACAAGCGGGCCAGCGTGCTGAACGCGGGCATCATCGTCGCGGTGCAGACCACCTACGACGATTTCAGCCTCAAGGTGTATCCGGCGGAGTACAACCCTGGCGTGTTCAGCGCCACCCTACAGCAGCCAAGCAGCACGCCCAGTTACTACTTTCGCTTCATCGGCAGCACGCTGAAGGAGTATCCCAACGCCAGTGCGCTGCTTGCACCATGAACAGCACACCCGGTAAGGCGGCTCAGTTTATGGCAGAGCGACATTCGGCGAGGGGGCTGTGCCGTTGCAGCACTTATCCAGCTTCAGACCGCCGATAGTGATGCTGAGGTCGCGATAATCTTTAGCATCAAGGCCCAGGCTGCGGGGCGAGGCGTAGCCGTCGGGTACGGCAAGCCGCAGGTAATTAGTGCCTGCCTTAAGTTCGAGTTGTAGCGTGTAGGTGGTGACCACGGTAGGTATCGTCTGTTGCCAGGGTTGGCTGTTGTCGAGGCCGATGCTCAAGCGGCGCGGCTTGGCAAAGGCAGCGGCGTTGAAGTGGAGGCTATAGCGAGCGGCCTGCCCTGGTGGAACGACCAAGCGCATAGTGGCGCTGTCCTTGTCGAGCCAGCGGCGAATGCCATAAGGGGTGGACTCAGCTGGGTACCAGTTCTCGCCGATCAATATCAAGGATGTGTTGAAAGCTCTGGCTGGGGTTTGGTAAGCAACGATGTCGCTGTCCTCGTATACCTCCGGCTGCGCCTGCCCGGCGCTAGCGAACAAGCGGTCGAAGAAGGACCGCGCTTGCGCAAGGTCGCTACCCCTGGCAAAATCGTTCTTGTACAGAACGACGTAGCGGAACTGGTAGGCGTTGAGCGTGGTGAGGATGATATCCGATGCGCTGGCGGTAAAATTGATGTCCGGAGTGCTGACGTTGTTGGCGAACCAGTCTTGCATACTGGCCGATGCGCTGAACTTGTCGTCTACCGGGCGGGCAAGATAGCCACCGCTGATTGCCTTATGATGGAAGATCTGATTGCGGGTGCGTAGGTAGTCTGCGTGTCCGTGCGCCGTAAACGGCAACTCGAGGATCGCATACTGGCTGTTGTCATTACCGAGCGTGGCAAAGAAGGATGGCGCGGTCAGCGGCGCGGTGGGGTAGGGGAGGATGAGAAACTCGGCGGCCAGCAGGATGCTCAACCCTGCTGCAAGCCAGCGCTGCCCTTGCCCGCGTTGCAGCAGCCAGGCCACACCCAGGCCAATCAGCACCGCATAATAGGTGGTAAGCGAAGCGAGAAAGCGATCAGAGCCGCGAGCGATGCTCATCAGCGGCAGCTTGACCAACAAGGCGAAGGGCAACGGGATGCCCGTATCAATGGTTGCCACCTGCAAGACCGGCCCCATCGCCAGCACCAGAAAGACTAGCGTGGCGAACAGCCAGTAGCGGCTGCGGCGTTGCCACCAGCCGATTGTGCCGATCACCGCCAGCACCAGCGCGGCAAAGCCGAGGTAGCTCTTACGTTTCATGCAGTTTTTGACATCGCCACCGCAGTTGGGACTCTGCGACGGTAGCGTGCTGAGGATGTCATCGGTAAGTC
>QHBQ01000017.1 GCA_003243865.1 Candidatus Chloroheliales bacterium
GCAGTGTAGAAGACGTTGCCATTGATGTCCACGAAGGGGTTGGGGCAATCGGTGGGCGTCACGGTTGGCACCACTGGCGTGTTGGTAGGGCCGCCGGGGGTGTTAGTCGGCACTGGCGTGTTGGTCGGCGCGGTGGTGTTGGTCGGGCCGCCAGGGGTGTTGGTTGGTGCTGGCGTGTTGGTGGCAGTGCTAGTCGCTGGCACCGGGGTGGAAGTCCTGGTCGCGGTCGGTGGCACAGGCGTGTTGGTCGCTGTAGCAGTTGGCGGTGCAGGGGTGGGCGTGTTGCAACTGCTGGGCGGGTTGTAGACCTCCAGGCTATCCAGCAGGGTTGTTCCCGAAACGTCGTACCCGCCTGCCAGATAGACGTGGGTGCCATCGGTGTCCGAGGCAGCGTTGCGCCGCGCGGTGTTGAATGGCGTGCCGGTGTGCCACGTCCCGCTGCCGGGGTTGAAGATGTCCACCTCGTTGCTGGGGTTGGGTGCGGTGCGTCCGCCACCGAGTACCCACATCTCACCGTTGTAGGCCAGCGCCCGCGTCTCGCCGGTCATGCGCGGGATGGGGTTAGCCAGAGTGGTGATGCTGTCGGCCACCGGGTTGTAGGCGTAAGAGTTGGTTGTGTCGAACAGGTTGGTGCCATCCCAGGTGTCGCCGCCTGCGGTGTAGATCATCGTGCCGAGGGTGGCGGCAGGGACGTAGGCGAGCGCAACCGGCAGGTGTGCGCTCTTCTGCAGCCAGCGGCTGCCCGCGGCGCGAGCGGGGTCGAACTCCCAGATATTGTTGCTAACGCTGCGCGCGCCGGTCAGGTTGAAGCCGCCCAGGATGTAGAGTTTGTTCTGGAACACGGTAAAGCCACCAGGCAGGGTGTTGGAGATAGCGCCTTCGGGCCAGGGGTCGCTGCTCATGGTGGTGAGCGTATCGCTGGTGGGGTTGTAGAGGCGAACATCGCCAGTAGCTGTGGTGCCGCCAGCAGCGGAGCCGCCCACCGCGATAATCTGCAGGGTGCCGCTGATGGTGAGTACCCCGCCACCCATGTTGTTGACCAGGTTGGTGGGGAAGGTAGCGGCCTTGACCGTCCAGGTATCGGTGCCAGGGTTGTATTCGGTGGGGTTGAGTACGTCGGAGCCAGCACTATCGGAGCTGCGCCCGCCGAGCAGGTAGAACTTGCCGTTGGTTGGGTAGTAAGCGCCGAGGGCGCGGGTTCTAAGCGTGGGGATGGCGGCCTTGTTGACCCAGGCCGCCGATGCGCCGCACTGAGTGGGCGTAGCAGTCGGGGTGCCTACAATCGGCGTTGGGGTGGTACCGCCAGGCGTGGGGGTGGCGAGCGGCATCAGGCCACGGTCAACGTAGGCTCGCTGCCCGCTGCGCATATCGGTCCAGATCGGTATCACGATCGAGTTGTTGCTGTTGACCGCGAGGCCGCTGTAGTCGCCGATGAAGCTGGACGGCGTGCCGCCGACATCGGCTACCGCCTGGTTCGGTGTCCAGGTGAGGCCGCCATCAGTGGACTGGCTGTAGTATTCGCGGTAGGGGAAGCCGTTCACCGCCGCGTCGCGTCGGTCACTCCAGCTTGCGTGGATGGTGCCGTCGCTGCCCACCGTCATCCAGGGGAAGAATTGGTCCTTGCCCTGCAAGGGGTCGTCATTGACCTTGATCGGAGTACTCCAGGTCAGCCCGCCGTCGGTGCTGCGGGTGGAGACGATGTCGCCGTGCCAGCCGGTGACGCCCTGGTAGACGAAGGTGCTCTCGAAGCGTCCATCGCTCCACACGGCGTAAAGCTGGTTGGGGTTGGTGGGCGAAACGCCGATAATCGCCTGATCGTTGTGGCGGAAGCCCGAGTTGATGCTGCTGGCGTAGAGATACTGGTAGCCTGCTACCGACGCGCCAGTGTAGGAGATAGGCTGGCCGGTCATCGTGATGCTCGGGCTCCAGGTTACCCCGCCGTTGGTGGATTTGGTGATCAGGTTGTAGGCGGGCAGGCCGTTGCAGTTGTAGGTGCAGTTCTGATACTGATAGCTGATGTAGACGGTGCCATCGGAGGCAGCAATCGGGTTGGTGAACTGGTTCTGATCGTGCGAGGCGTCGCTAATGGTAATGGTCGGACTCCAGGTCGTACCCTGGTTGTCTGAGTAGGCGACTACCTCGCGGTTGTTAATATAGGCGTTGAGGTTGCAGTTCGGCGCATAGAAGACGCTGGCGGTGACGTAGATGCGACCAAAGTGGGGACTGCTGGGGTTGTTGTCTACCGTGATCCACTCCTTGTCGAAGAAGTGGTCGCTCGGCGACGGATCGCTGAGGGGATAGACCGGGCCGGTCCAGGTCAGGCCGCCATCATTGGACTTGTACATATAGGGTAGATCGGGGCAGGACGAGGTATTGCCCAGTTGGGCGTAGTAGGCGTGTCCGGTGCTGTCGAAGGCTATCGCAGGGTCGCCACCACCGCTGAGGTTGCCAACGCTCCAGGTCGCACCGCCATCAGTGGTGGTATAGCGGCCACCAACGTTTGCGCCCCCCACGAAGTTGAGCGGGTTAGTTGGGTTGGCGGCAATCGAGGTTTCGTTGCCACCAGCAACGTTGATGTCGGTGCCAAACACCGGCAGGGTAAAGGGGCTTTTAGGCGGGGCAATCTTGCGGTTATCAACCACGCCACTGCTCGGCTGTATGGTATCAGGGGGCGGTGGCAGCGAGATCTTGCCGCCGGTGCCATAGCGCGGGGCCGTTTGCGCTTGGGCCGGATTGGCTGGCTGGCTGGCGACCTGGCCGGTATTCTGGCTAACCGAGGGCTGACTGGCAGCCGCCTGCTGCGAAACCAACCCAACGCCGCTGCTCAACAGCAGCATCAGCACGGCAATCGCGAGTATGATACGTTTCACTATCTTTCTCCTTCTGTAATAAATATCCTTTTCTTCTACCGGCCTGCCGTCACTGCGACAGCATTGGGTCAAGTATATTCCTATGCTGCCAGGATGTCAAATTGTGGTGGGGCAATTTTGGGGGTAGGGCCAAGTTTGGTGATGCAGCAAATGGGTGGAACACGCTTGGTCAGCAGAGTGGGCCACCGCCCGCCCCATAGACATCAAATTAGGACGAAAGCTGATGGTGATTGAGGGGGTCTGGGGGTAAGCCCCCAGCTGCTGCCACCCCAGCAATGCTACTTGTAAGCGCAGTGGTAGCCCTTTCAGGCATGACGCGATGCTGCTTAACCCCAACCTTGCTGCCAGTCAGCAGCTGGGGGCTTACCCCCAGATCCCTGTATGTTCCTTACCCTGTGCTTATTTTGATGCCTATGGGCGGGCCACCGCCCGCCCCTACAAAGGGTGGCTGCTAGTCACGGTATATCAGTGGGTTGCGCATTAGGTAGCGCGGGGGTTGGGCAGGTTAGGGCGGTGCCTTCGGGGAGGGGGAGGCTAAGCTGGCGGTTCGCAGGCGCTGGCTCGACTCTGCCCAGGTCGGCGGTCTTAGACAGCGAGGCGGCGATTTTAACCATCTCCCCCTTGCTGAGACCGGCGCTTTCTTTGCGCGTGGGTACACTTATCAGGGTAACGAACTGGCCGTCCTGCTGCCAGTATAGACTTGCCTGACCATGGTTGCACTCTGCTGTTTCGAAGTATGCGGTCAGACCATTCGGCAAGGTCATCGGTAGGCCGCTGCTGGTATATGGGTCTCCA
>QHBQ01000135.1 GCA_003243865.1 Candidatus Chloroheliales bacterium
AGTTTTGAGTTGTCTGTTCGGAGTTCATTCAGTTACCCAATGGCTGACCGATCCCTAACCGTACGGTATAGCTGACCCACCAGAGATGATTGAGCGTGCCGATCTTCAGGTCGGTGGCCCGGTCTGCGAGTAGCTGGCGTAGCTGGCGCTCGTCGTAGAAGTTCTTGATTATCTCGTAGCGCGAACCGTCGTTGAGTTCACGCGCCTGGAAGGTGTCCGCCGTTCCTGGCTTACCCTCCACCACACCGGCTCCTGGCACGTCAACTTCGTCGGCCATAAACACCACCGCGCCGCTGCCGAGGCGACGGTGGAAGCCATCGAGGAACTCGCCCAGCCGCGCCTTCGGCACATGGGAGACCCAGAACATCGCCAGCCCGGCGTCGAAGTCGCCCGCCACTTCATGGAGCGCATAGGCGTCGGCAAGGCGGAACTCCACATTGCCTGTCTCCCTGTTCATTGCCCTGGCAACTGCCAGCACTTCCGCCGACGCATCAGTTGCGACCACCTGCTGCGCAACATCCGCCACCACTTCGCTCCAATGACCGGTGCCGCAGGCAACCTCCAGCACCTGCCGCCCCTGCATCACGGCGCGAACCGTCTGCTCCGATGCCACAATGTCGCTCAGGAAGCGCTCATCGTTGAGCGAATACATTAGCTCGTACTCGCCCGCCCGCTGATTGTAGTAGCGTTGCTGCTGCTGCTCGATGTCGGTCATGTAGTCCTCGCCTGCGATAAGCTATGATGCGTGGCGAGATTCTCCCTCACCAAACCTCTCCCGCTGGGAGAGGCTTTTTGCCGCGTCCGCTTCATCAGCTTATCCGTTTCTCCGTTGAACCGAATCCGTTGGCTGGCGGTTATTCTCGCTCCGTCTTTGCCAGTTCCGCCTCGTTGAAGCCCCAGCCCGCACTGCGTTCCGCTTCGGCTGTGGCGCTGGGTTCGTTAGCCTCATCGGCGGGCAGGATGCGCACTAGATAGAAGAGGGCCAGCACGCTGCTGAGATGCACACCCATATTCAGCACGTGCAGGTTCTCGAAGAAGTTATGGCCCATCAGGGTGAGCAGCACGCCCAGGCTGCCAATCGCAATCGCCTGGTAGTAGCCGTTGTTGCGGGTGCGGCGTACCGCTCGCGCAGCCTCGCGCAATGCCGTTCCCAGCCACACAAGATAGCCAAACAGCCCCGCCAGCCCGGCCTCCGCGCTGATGTTCAGGTAGTAGTTGTGGGCGTGGCCCTGGCTGTAGGGCCAGCCCTCGACGTTGAACATATCGTAGACGTAGGTATAGTTGCCAATACCTACTCCTAGGATAGGGTTGCTCTGAAACATTCCCCAGGCGGCGTACCACTGCGCCATTCGCTCGATGATGCTGAAGTTGTCGGGGGTCGGCACCAACCCATGCGGGTCAAAGATGCGCACATTGTCGGTGATGCTCTGCGCCCGCTGCACCAGAGCTTCGGGCAACGCATTGGCCTGGTAGGCGGCCAAGCCAAGCAGCACGACGATGCCGAGCGCAACCAGCGGTGCAACCGCGCGGCGACCCAACGCTACAATTATGCCCAGGCTGCCGAAGGTCAGCCCCACCCACGCGCCGCGCGACTCGCTGAGGATGACCGCCGTCAGCATCAGCAGCGCGGCGAGGGCCAGCAGCACGCCCAGCCAGCCAGCCTTGAGCGTTAGTCGCCGCTGGGTATCCCAGAACGAGGGCGGGCGCAGCTCCGCCAGTTGCTGGGCGCGGATAATTACGCTCTGGCGCCGCCACCAAGCCCCCAGCCAGTAGATTGCCAGAGTAGCCGCAAGCGGCAGGCTGTGGTCAATGTAGCCAGCGTAGCTGTTGGGCGCGCCAATTGTGCCGTAGGCGCGCAGCAACCCACTGTTTGCCAGAAACGCCAGCGGCCCCGACAGGCTAAACGCCTGGGTTACTCCCAGTACCGCCTCGAATGTGCCGCCCGCCAGCAGGCAGCCGATCAGGATGCCCATCTGCTTGCGGGTGCGGATCAGGTTGGTTGCCAGCAGGTAGACGAGGAACGTCACTGTCCAGCGGGCAATCTCGGCCAGGCTGTCGGGCATCGAGTGGGTGGTGAGCAGGCTGGCGCTGATGCACCAGAGGAAGACCAGGAAGCCGAAGGTAATCGGCGTCACGGTGGTGGTCTGCCGATTGTTCGCCAGCCGCCACAGCAGCCAGGCGGCTATCGTTCCGGTGAAGGTAATCTGGGTGATGGTGGTGTCAATCACCCCCAATGGCACGGTGATCACGTCCTGCACCGGAACGCTGAGTACCAGCAGGTAGAAGGCCAGCCGCGGGCGGACAATCAGCAGCACCGCGCCGAGCAGCCCGACCACCAACCCCACCCCGCGCACTCCGCCGAACGCAGCGATCAGCAATCCTGCCAGCAATGCGGCAAGCACGGCAGCCACCCGGCTACCGATGCTGAAGTCGAGCCATGCGGCGATGCGTCTGCTGATGGTCAAGCCTTAAACGCTCCCTTGTGTTTCTCCCCAAACTCCTCGACGGTCATGCCGAAGATGAGTTCATCGAAGTATTGCCCGCTGGTGTAGACCACCCGCCGCAGTCGGCCCTCCTGCTGGAAGCCAAGCCGCTGGTGCAGGTGAATGGATGGCTCATTGTTGGCGTGTACATGTATCGTGGCTTTCTGATAGCGCAACTCCTCGAAGAAATAGCGCAGCACGATGGTGATTGCCTCAGCGGCGTAGCCCTTGCCGCGATGCTCCTCGCGCACGCTGACGCCGTACTCGAAGTTACCCGCCCTAGCATCACAATCGTGAGTGGAGATTGAGCCGACCAATTCGCCTGCGAGGTTCTCAATGCCCCAGAAGTAGCTATCGTTCTGCGGGCGCTCGGTTGCCTTCTGCTCGGCCCAGCGGCGCACCGCCTCTTTAGACTGCGGCGGCCAGACGAAATCAAGATGCCGTGCCATCTCGCTGTCCAGGTTCCAGTTGAAGACCGTCTCCCAGTCAGCAGGCTCAATTGCGCGCAGCCGCACCAGCTTGCCCTGCCAGAAGTTGTTGCTCATTGCTCTATCCATTGGCTGGTCGTTTGTTGGCTAGCCCTACTCCCCCACCCGGCCTCCCCCTTTGGGGGAGGGGTTAGGATTGTGTCCTGAACCACTCGATGGTCTTGTTAAGGCCCTCTTCGAGCGGCACCTGCGGCTGCCAGCCGAGGCGGGTCTTCACTTTGGTGATGTCGGGCTTACGGCGGGTGGGGTCGTCGGTGCGGGCTGGCTCGAAGTTGATGCGCACATCAGCACTGGTTAGCCGCAGGATGGTCTTGGCGAAATCGAGGATAGTGTATTCGTCGGGGTTGCCCAGGTTGAACACCTCGCCGCTGGCGATGTCGCTGTCTGCTTCCATCACGGTGATTAGGCCGCGCACCAGGTCGCTGACATAGCAGAAGGAGCGGGTGTAACTGCCGTCGCCATAGATAACCAGCGGCTTGCCGTTGATGCAATTATAGATGAAGTTGGAGACGACCCGCCCATCATTCGCCTTCATCCGCGGGCCGTAGGTGTTGAAGATACGCACAATGCGCCCGTCAAGGGTGCGGTTGCGCACGAAGGCCATGGTCAGCGACTCGGCGAAGCGCTTGCCCTCATCGTAGCAGGAGCGTGGCCCGACCGGGTTGACGTTGCCCCAGTAGGTCTCCGGCTGAGGATGCACAAGGGGGTCGCCATAAGCCTCGGAGGTGGAGGTGAGCAGGAAGCGGGCATTATTGCGCTCGGCCAGTTGCAGGAAGTTGTAGACGCCCGCCGAGTTGACGAGGAGCGTCTCAATTGGGTAGGCAAAGTAATCGTCGGGGCTGGCGGGGCTGGCGAGATAATAGATGCGCTCGATGCCCTCGCCCCACTCGGCGATTTCGCTGTCGCTGATCGGCGCAATTGCATCGCGGCGAATGAAGCAGAAGGCTGGGTCGCCAAGCATCTGGCGGATATTGCTCTCCCGCCCAGTCAGCAGAGAGTCTACTACGGTAACTTCATGACCCGCCGCTAGCAACGCCTCGCTCAAGTGTGAGCCGACGAACCCCGCGCCGCCTACAATCATTGTTTTCAAACGTGGTTCTCCTTATTGATAACTTTTCATCAAGCACACTGCGGCGCGTTGCTTCCATGCTGGCGAGGGTGAACCAGAAGATCAGCGCCAGATCCGGCACGAAGTAAGCCTGGTCCACCAACCCGTGCAGCACAAAATCAGTCATGCTCGCCAGCAAGGCGACCACGATGGCGCGGTGCAGGGGATTGCGGGTCAGCCGCCACAGCCACCAACCGAAGCGATAGAAGAGAAAGATAGTCAGCCCGCCGAGGAGCAACCCTATTATACCCAATCTCAACCAATAATCCAACAGGAAGTTGTGGGGGTGCGAAGTGTAGACCTCACCCACCGCCTGCACTGCCGCCGTCGCGTAGTGGGGGTACTGGTTGGCGAACTGGTCAAGGCCAACGCCGAAGATGGGGTGGTCCTTGATCATGTGTAGCGCAGCAGACCAGATGTCGCGGCGCAGCGACACGCTGCCCAGGTCGGTGAGGCGAGCGAGCGCAAAGTAGATCGCTGCCGCGCCGACGACTAGCGCAAAGCCGCCCATCGCCACCACTACCCCTCGCCGCGACTGCCACAACCGCCCGATTACCCCCCGCCCGCCCAGCAGGGCTATCACCACCAGCGCCCCGCCGATGCCCAGGATCGCACCGCGCGAGTAGGTGAGGTAGATGGTGATGCCGATTATAACGCTGGCGAACGCGTAGATGATGCGCCGCTGACGGTACGCCGCAGGCAGCAGCACCGCGAA
>QHBQ01000360.1 GCA_003243865.1 Candidatus Chloroheliales bacterium
ATCATGCCCGGCCTGGCCCCCACCGATGACAAGACCTATCCCGCCAACGAGAGCGACCTGCTCTTTCTGCAAGATATGTACGATGCCGGGGCCAAGGATTACTTCGACATCGCCAGCGTGATGATTTACGGCTTCCAGGAGCCGCCCACCACCCACCGCACCGACTTCAACCGCTTCAACTTCAGTCGCCCGATCCTCACCCATGAGCTGATGGTCAGAAACGGTGACGGCAACAAGCCGATTTGGGGCAGCGAGTACGCCTGGCTATCGCTCTCACCCAATATAGACTGGCCGCCCGACCCGCGCTATGGCAATCAGAAGTCGCTGTGGGGCAATGGGGTGGACGAGCAAACCCAGGGCGAGTGGCTGGTGGGCGGCTACGAGCGGGCGCGGCGCGACTGGCCCTGGATGGGGGTGATGGCGGTCTGGAAGTTTCGCGACCCCATCAACAACCCTACCTTGCCCGCCAGTTGGTTCAGCATCGTCAACAACGACTTCAGCCCCCGCCCTGCCTACAACATCCTGCACGATTACGCTCGCACCGGTGCGTGGGGTACCGTTGCCGATGTCGGCGTGCATAGCGGCTGCTGCCGCGCAATTACCTGGCAGGGCAACTGGAACAAGAGCGCCACTCCGGTCAGCGGCAACAAGGGCGACGCCCTCAGTATTAGCAGCATCGGCGACGCGCTCAGGCTGCGGGTCAACGTGCCGCTGCACTATCAAGTTGCTGGCGGCAGCAGCGGCGACATCAGTCCCAGTGACGGCGTGGTGGACATCGCGCTGGGCGATTCATCCGCCTACAGCCACACAGTCACCACGCAGATGCTGGCCGACAACGCGCAGGTGGCGGGCTTCACCGTCTACCGCAACCAGCCGTTCCTGCTCGCGGCTGGTATCCCCGCCGCCTATATCGTCAGCACTGTCGGGCTGGGGGTGGCCGCCTACCGCCTGCTGCCCTGGCTGGTCTATCTGCTCGACAGGCTGTTCCAGTATCTGCTGTTCGCGTTCACCAGGTTGCTCTTCGCCCTGCGCTGGCTGGGCCGTGCCATCCTTTCGCTGCTTGGCCGCCTCGCCTTCACCTTTATCTATCTCAGCCTACCCCGAAACACAGTTAGCCCAGCCGTCACCAGCCGCTATCTCCCCAAGTCGCTACAATCTACAATCTACAATCTACAATCTACAATCATCGCCCCTATCGGGCTGATTCTTAGCGTTGCCCTCTTTTACCTGCCAGTCACGCGGGCGGAACTGCTGAGTGACATCAATCCCTTGCCCCTTATTATCGGCGGGCTGATGACCGCCTTCTTCGCCTTGCTAACCCCAGAGACCGCGCTTGCGCTCATCATCGCGCTGGTGCCGCTCTATCTGCAGCCTGGCTATCTCGACATCGGCTTCATGGAAATCGGCTGGGGGCCGAAGTACATCGGCCACTTCTACTTCCCCATAGCCGAACTGCTGCTGCTGCTCACTGCAGCGGTGGTCGGCTGGCGCATCGCCGTCGGCTGGCTGGTGGGCCGTCTCGCCCCAGTGGGCTGGCGCACCGAGGACCGAGCGCAGACGACGGTAGTCCGGGCGGTGCGTACCCCGCTCACCCAGGTAATGCAATATTTGCGTGCCGACGCCTTCGCCCTGCTAGGTATCCTCTGGGTCGCGCTAGGCGGCTTCTCGCTGCTCACCGTTGCTGACCGCCAGTTCCTTAGCGATAGCGTGCGCGAACTGCGCTGGACCGTCATCGAGCCGGTGCTGTTCTATTTCCTTTATGTATACGTGGTTGGCCGCATGGACCCCCACCCAACCTCCCCCAATGGGGGAGGGGTTTTGCCCACTCCCCTCCCACCGGGAGGGGCTGCCATGACTCCCCTCCCACCGGGAGGGGCTGGGGGTGGGTCCGTGCCGCCCGAGCCACTCCCCCACCCAGCCTCCCCCTTTGGGGGAGGGGTTTTGCCCAAGATGTTCCCCCTCTTCGACTTCTTCATTGGCGCGGCAGTAATCGTCAGCATCTTTGGCATCGTGCAATTCTTCTTCGGCACCAACACGGTCAACGTCGAGAATCTCAGCCGCGTCACCTCAGTGTACGAACACCCCAACAGCCTCGCGCTGTACCTGGGGCGCGCCCTACCGATCGCCGTCGCATTCGCGGTGCTGCTGCCTGCGGCTTACCGCCAGCGGCGCATCATCTACGCGCTCACCGCCGTCATAATCGGCATCACCATGTATCTTACCTACTCGCGCGGCGCGCTCCTGGGGGTCGGTGGCGCGCTGGTGGTGATTGCCCTGCTCGGCGGGTGGGGGGTGATTGCGCGGCTGTGGCAGTCGCGGCGGGGAATAGTGGTGGCGATGGGCGGCTTGGCGCTAGTTATTGGCGCAGCGGCTATCTACTTTGCGCTCGCTCGCCTCACCGACCTGGGCAGCGTGTCGCTGCGCCGCGACATCTGGTCTGCCGCGCTGCACATGATCAAGGACCATCCCATCTTCGGGGTTGGCCTCGACCAATTCGCCAACCAGTATCCTCACTACGCGACCGCGGCAGTGCAAGCAGTAGGCGAGGTCTACACATCGCACCCCCACAACTTTCTGTTGGATTATTGGCTGAGATTGGGTATAATAGGGTTGCTCCTCGGCGGGCTGACTATCTTTCTCTTCTATCGCTTCGGCTGGTGGCTGTGGCGGCTGACCCGCAATCCCCTGCACCGCGCCATCCTCGTCGCCCTGCTAGCGAGCATGACCGACTTCGTGCTGCACGGGTTGGTGGACCAGGCTTACTTCGTGCCGGACCTGGCGCTGATCTTCTGGTTCACCCTCGCCAGCATGGAGGCCACCCGCCGCAGTGTACTCGACGAAACGTAAAATAAGGAGGACAAACCGATGACCACCATTACCCTTGAACTGCCGGATGAGGTACGCGCCGTGATTGACGCTGCACGTGGCGAACAGGATGTTGCCTCTTTCCTCGTTGCTGCTGGTGAGCAGGTCGCCAAGCACAGGTTGGCCCCCAAATATCCTGCGCCTCTAGCCGATGAGCTTACCGCCGCTGACCATATCAGGATGGCCGAAGAAGCCGAGGCCGACGCAGTAGATTTGGACGAGTTCCGGCGCATACTTCGCGTGCGAATGGCCGAGCAAGATGCGGAGTGGGTTCGTATTCAAAGTTAGGGCAACGGATTGCAGATCGGGACGGGTAAATATGCAAATCTCGGAGTATAAAGGAATGTGGTGGCTACCGGACAGGCAGGAAGAAAAAATTTCCGGCACACTAACCATCTCACCCGTAGATGGAATATGGCTGAACCTTGATGGCTCATTTGATCCAAGTGCCTCCCTAGAAAACAGGTATTCTCTAGTTCTCGGACAAACCAACGATGGCTATGTGGCTATTTCTGACTGTGTGCAGGATAAAAGAGGTACTTCATTTCCACGTCTAGCCTCATTGATTGCCTACGTTAGTGATCTACCCTTCTCAAAGACTGAAGAGCTTAACTTTCATAAGATTGAAGTAAGTTATACCTATTTGCTCGAGTGGCTTAGTCTTGAGTCATTTAAGATCAACAGAAACCAGGATGGGAGTACATATGAAGAGCTAATCTACCGCTGGCCCGAAGAAGAGATGGTAGAAGTTGTGGAAGGCGTTAGAATATCAGTAGTATGCACTGACAACCCGCAGAGCAGTGATTACCAGGATAGGGACATTTCATCAGTGCGAATGAGGTTTGAGGCAGAGAAGGGCATGACAGCCCATCAGTGGGGTCGCAACTATATAGAGCCAGTATGCGACCTACTCAGCCTTAGCATCAGTAGGCCCAACTCTGTTCACGGTATCACTGCCTACGGGCAAAATGGTAATGAAGTTAAAGTTCTTCGTTGGGAGGGAAGCTACAACGATAGGCGACCTAACCTCATCTTCACTGAACCTTTGCTTATCCTATCAAACCATGATGTAGTGAAGCACTACGGAAGCCCAGCTAAGGCTTTTAGTGAGCTAATGAGGCTATGGCTAGATATGTACATAAAAAAGAGGTACGATTTGGCTCGGGCGCTATTCTTCCAGACAATATACAGCAAGAACCTACCAGTAGAGCTTGCGTTTCTGAGCCTAACTCTTGCTACCGAGTCCTATCATAGGGAGAGGTTCGATACGGATGAAGATCACCAGAAGGAAGTTGAAGATAAAACCAATGATTTTATTAATGAGGTGGAGTCCTCTAATATTTCGCCCAATAGCAAGAAGAGAATACGAGGTCTTATTCGAGCTAAGAAAGGTGAATCCCTCAACGCACGTATAAGTAGTTTGGTAGGGGACGTGATGAAGCCTATCGAAGGGCTTGCAAGCCTGTATGAGGGGTGCCTTGGGCAAGCAGTCGCAACAACGAGGGGATCGCTGGTTCATGGGGGAATTAAGATAGGAGAAGATAGTTGGAGGAGACCTGATTGCTTGGCCCAGGTGCTTTCATATCTGATGCGAGTACTTATTCTGCGCGAAATTGGCTTGCCGCTAGAACTTATTACTAAGCTAATAAAGTATAACGCTGGCTACCGCGCTAGTGTGAGGGTTGCTGAAAAGTTCGGTAAGATGATATGTGATGAGGAGGCAGCGAGTAAGTCCAAAGGTAAAAGTGAAAAAGCTGAGGCCGTACAAATTTCTAAGGTTGCGGAAGCAGAAATACGCAGTCCGCTAAACGGCAAAGAGCTAATAGCACTAATCAATCGCCCGGGCGGCAAATGGGTTGCCGTGCTGAAAGGATATCTCACTGGCCTAGTTCGTGATGGTAAACTTAAACAGGACGATAAAGACAGCGCGAGGAAGCTTGTCCTTGAAATTAGGGATGGGCTATGTGTTCAAGATGATGGTACTACGCCTAGTCAACAGCGCAAGGGTGGAGACGGGTGTAGGCACATGATGGGCTATGTGTTCAAGATGATGGCACTGTGTCTGATCTATCAAAAGAGTTCTAGATTCTTTGTGAAACGGCAACCTTTACCTGGCGTGCGCTACACGCCCAATTGGAGGTACAACGTTTGAAAACAATGATTGTAGGCGGTGCTGGCTTCGTCGGCTCACATTTGAGCGAGGCGTTGCTGGCGGCGGGTCATGAAGTTACCGTGGTAGACAATCTGCTGACCGGGCGGGAGAGCAACATCCGCCAGATGCTTGGCGACCCGGCCTTCTGCTTCATCCGCCGCGACGCAATTGCCCCGATCAGCGACAGCGAAATCGCCGAGTGGGGCGAGGGCATCGAGCGCATCTACTATCTCGCCAGCCCCGCTAGCCCCGACGATTACTTTGCCTACCCGATTGAGACGCTCCTCGTCAACTCGGCGGGGGTCTACAACTTCCTGCAACTGGCCGAGCGCAACCAGGCCCGTTTCCTGCTCACCTCCACCTCTGAGGCTTACGGCGACCCCCTCGTGCATCCCCAACCGGAGACCTACTGGGGCAACGTCAACCCGGTCGGGCCGCGCTCCTGCTACGACGAGGGCAAGCGCTTCGCCGAGTCGCTGACCACAACCTTCGTGCGCAGCCGCACCCTCGACGGGCGCATCGTGCGCATCTTCAATACCTACGGCCCGCGGATGAAGGCGAACGATGGGCGGGTCGTCTCCAACTTCATCTACAATTGCATCAACGGCAAGCCGCTGGTTATCTACGGCGACGGCAGTTACACCCGCTCCTTCTGCTACGTCAGCGACCTGGTGCGCGGCTTGATGATGGTGATGGAGGCGGACAGCGACATCGCGACTGGCGAGGTGTTCAACCTGGGCAACCCCGACGAACACACCATCCTCGATTTCGCCAAGACCATCCTGCGACTGACCGGCGCAGACGTACGCATCAACTTCGAGCCAGCCCGCACCGACGACCCCACCCGCCGCAAGCCTGACATCACCAAAGTGAAGACCCGCCTCGGCTGGCAGCCGCAGGTGCCGCTCGAAGAGGGGCTTAACAAGACCATCGCGTGGTTCAGGACACAGCCTTGACCATCAGCAGACGCATCGCCGGATGGCTTGACTTCAGCGGCGGCAGCCGGGTGGCTGCCGTGCTTGCTGCGCTCGTGGCGGGGTTGCTGATCGCCGCGTTCGGCGGGGTGCGCGGCGCGGGACTGGTGATTGGGCTGCTCGGCGCGGCGCTGCTGATTGTCCGCCCACGGCTGGCCTTCTACCTGCTAGTCCTTAGCGTGCCGGTGCAGGACGTGATCACCGTGCCGCTGGGTGTGATTGACACCACCATCACCCAGATCACCTTCACCGGCACCATCGCCGCCTGGTTGCTGTGGCGGCTAGCGAACAATCGCCAGACCACTACCGTGACGCCGATTACCTTCGGCTTCCTGGTCTTCCTTTGGTGCATCAGCGCCAGCCTGCTCACCACCCACTCGATGCCCGACAGCCTGGCCGAGATTGCCCGCTGGACGGTGACGTTCCTGGTTTATATACTGGCAACCAATCTGATCCGCACCCGCAAGCAGATGGGCATCCTGATCGGTTGCCTGCTGGCGGGCGGCGCGTTCGAGGCGGTGCTGGGAGTAACCCAGGCGTTTAGCCTGTCGGGGCCGCTGGCGTTTCTGGCAAACAGCGGGCTGCTGCGCGCCTACGGCACGATCGGCGCGCCCAACAGCTATGCTGGCTACATTGACCACAGCCTGCCACTGGCGGTTACCCTGGCTATCTACTGGCTGGGAACCTGGTGGCAACGACAGAGCGTGATTATCCGCGCCCAGCAACTGGCGGAGCTGCGCCCGCCCTCGTTCTGGGATACCCAGCGGCGACTAATGCTCAGGGCGGGCGTGCTGGGTATGCTGCTGGCGCTTGCGGCGCTGCTGATGCTTACTGCGGTCATCCTCAGCGAGTCGCGCGGCGCGTGGGTGGGGTTGACCTTCGGCAGCCTGGGCATGGTTGTGGCGTTGGGCCGCCGCGCGGTTGCCCCCCTAATCGCGCTCGGCATCATCGTGCTGCTCGGCGTGGCTGCATACCAGGCCAATGCGTTGCCCGAAGCGCTGGTGCAGCGGGCGCAGAGCATCACCGACAATGTGCGCATCTTCGACCCGCACGGGCTGGTGCCAAATCCCGACAACTTCAGCATCATCGAGCGGATGGCGCAGTGGTACGCTGCCTGGGGGATGTTCCAGAGCAACCCTACCCTGGGGGTGGGCATCGGCAACTATACCCACGTCTACGATATGTTCAACGTCGAGGGCTGGCCCTACAGTCAGGGTCATGCCCACAACTATTACCTGAACATCAGCGCAGAGGCCGGGCTGGTGGGGTTGTTCGGCTATCTAGTGTGGCTGGGGACGGCATTGCGCGAGGCGGCGCGAGCGGTGCGCCGCACCCGCAACAACGGCTACTACCAGGCGATTGCAATCGGCAGCCTCGGCGTGCTGCTCACCCTGATGGGTCACAACTTCTTCGAGAATCTGCACGTGCTGAACATGGGCGTGCATCTCAGCAGCGTGCTGGCCCTCTTCTATCTGGTGCGCATCCTACCCGCCGATGAGGCCGACGAACCTAGCGCCACAGCCGAGGCGCAACGCAGCGCAGGCTGGGGTTTCAGCGAAGCGGAACTGGCTAATACAGAGCGGGGGTGAGCTGGGAGCTAGGGGATTCGTAAAAACGGAGAAGCGGATGTGGCTAAAAGCCTCGCCCAGCGGGATAATAGTTACCCACAAATGTTGAACCAGTGTGATGGTGCAATCATGCAGGCGGGGTGGATAGTTCCGGGGGCTGGGGGCGAAGCCCCGCTCGTGCAGCGCATCAATGCTGCGGGTAAGCTATATTGGTCAGTAGCATGAGCGGGGCAAAGATGGCTTACAACGAGCATTAAAATAGGGCAGCTACGGGGCTGCGCCCCCAACCCCCGGAACTATTCACGCTCATCACTCACGACGAGCATGGTCGTACCTTCAAGAGGGCGTATGCGATTCGCCCCTACACTAGGATCGTGGGTTTGCGATAGGTATTGCTGGGTTTCACTGGGGAGAGCGCCGCCCACCCCTACATCTTTGGATAACTAAATGACCTCCGAACAGACAACTCAAAACTCAAAACTCAAAACTCAAAACTCGACTCTCGTCACCGGCGGCGCGGGCTTCATCGG
>QHBQ01000265.1 GCA_003243865.1 Candidatus Chloroheliales bacterium
TTCTTCGACAAGCGCCCCGACCTCGCCCGCCCCGACGACACCACTTGGGATGTGGAGGACGATAGCCGCTGGATTGAGGTTTGGAACCTGGTCTTCACCCAGTTCGACCGCCAGCTTGACGGCAGCTACGTACCGCTCGCCCGCAAGAACATTGACACCGGCATGGGCCTGGAGCGGATTGCGATGGTGAAGCAGGGGGTGAACAGCATATACGAGACCGACCTGTTCGTGCCGATTATGCAGCGCACCCGCGAACTGGCTCGCCAGAGCGAAGCGGAGATGCAGGCCAACATCATCCCCTACCGCGTGATCGCCGACCACGCCCGCTGCATGACCTTCCTGATCAGTGATGGCGTCATCCCCGGCAGCGACACGCGCAGCTATGTGCTGCGCAAGATCATGCGCCGCGCGATGCGCTTTGGCCGCAAGCTCGGCTTCGATGGCCCCTTCCTCGGTGAGGTCGCCGATACGGTTATCGAGGTAATGGCCGATCACTATCACGAGCTTGTCACCAATCGCGAAACCATCAAAAAGGTGATACTCAGCGAGGAGCTGCTCTACAAGCGCACCATCGAGGCAGCCATCAACCGCTTCGAGCAGATCGCCGACCGCCTGAAGGACGAGGGCGAGACCGTGTTCCCCGGCGACGAGGCGTTCCGCCTCTACGACACTTTCGGCTTCAGCCGCGACCTGCTCGGTGAGCTTACCCGCGAACGCGGCCTGGCGCTGGATGAGGAGGGCTTCGAGCGGGCGCTGGAGGAGCAACGCCACCAGGGCAAAGGCCGCAACACCTTTGTCGAAAAGAAGGAGAAGGTCAACTACGCCGAAAAGTTCAGCCTGCACCCTACTGAGTTCCTCGGCTACGAGACGCTTGAGGCTGAAGCCAGCGTGGTTGGTATCATCCGCAACGGCGAGATGATCAACGAGGTGCGGGCTGAGAGCAACGTCCCGGAACCCGACCTCAACATCCCGCCCAACGAGCGCCCTGCTGAGATGCTGGCTTACGAAATGGTGCTGGATCGCACCCCGTTCTACGCCGAGCGCGGCGGGCAGGTCGGCGACCGTGGCTTCCTCTACGGCGCGGACGGCGCAACCTTCGCGGTGCTGGACACCCAGAAGCGAGGCGGCGATGTCTACGTCATGCGTGGCATCCCGCTGACCGGCAGCCTAAAGCTGGGCGACCATGTGCAGGCGGTAGTGCCGGAGCAGCGGCGCAAGGATGTGATGCGCAATCACACCGCCACCCACCTGCTGCACCAGGCGCTGCGCGATGTGCTTGGCCCCCACCTCTACCAGCGCGGTTCGCTAGTCGAGGCCGATTACCTGCGCTTCGACTTCAACCATTACGCGCCGGTAAGCGGCGAAGACTTGCGCGAGGTGGAGCGCCAAGTCAACGACCACATCCGCAAGGACATCCCGGTCGCGGTCAAGTATTGCAGCTACGAGGAGGCGATCAACGACGGCGCAATTGCCCTATTCAACGAGAAATATGGCGCCACCGTGCGCGAGGTAATGATTGACAGATACAGCCGCGAGTTGTGCGGCGGCACTCACTGCCATGCCACTGGCGAGGTTGGCTTCATCCGCATCATCGGCGAACAAAGCATCGGCAGCGGGATGCGCCGCATCGAGGCGGTCAGCGGGCGGGGTGCGGAGGAGTACGTGGAGCAGCAGCTACAGAAGATTGAGGAGGCTGCGGCGCGGCTACAAACCCGCCCCGATCAACTAGCCAGCACCGCCGAGCAAGTGGCGAACCGGCTGAAGCAGGCGGAGCGGCGCATCACCGAGCTTGAACGCAAGTTGGCGAGCGGCGGCGCGAGTACGCTGTTCGACAACGTGCAAGAGGTCAATGGGGTGAAGGTGCTGGCCGCCCAGGTCGAAGCCAGCAGCCGCAACGCGCTTGGCGAGTTGGGCGACACCGCGCGCGACAAGCTGGGCAGCGGCGTAGTCGTACTTGGCGCGGTCATAGATGAGCAAGCCGTCTTCCTTGCGGTCGTCACGCCAGATGTACAGGCGAAAGGCCTCAAGGCGGGCGACATCATCAAGGAGATAACCCCGCTCGTAGGCGGTGGCGGCGGTGGTGGTCCTGACCGCGCCACTGGCGGCGGCAAGGATGCCAGCAAGATAGTAGAGGCACTGGCCCAGGTGAGCAGGATTGTAGCAAGCAAGTTGTGAGGAGGAGCCATGGCCCAGGAGCAGAACGTTACCGTCGAGGTGCAGCCCAGCGACACGATCAACTCGCTGATCGAGCGGCTGGTCGCTAGCGGCGGGCGGAGCATCAATCTGGTCGTGCCGCCGAGTGCGCCGGTGCCGTCCACCCTGCCGGAGTTCGAGCAGTTGCGCGAACTTGAGCGCAAGGCTGGCCTGCGCCTCACCCTGGTGGTTGACCCGCATGACCGCACCCGCTTCGGCCTTGCCAGGATCCTCAGCTTCAACGTGCGTACCAGCGAGGCCGCGCTCATACCTGCCGCCGAGGCTGATTACGCCTCGCCCGCGACTTCACTCGCCGATTATGCGGGCGAACCAACGCGGCAGTCGGACGATGCCGAGCTGCCGCCTGCTATTGCGGAGATGAATTTCGCTGGGGAGGAACTAACCGCCAGCCAGCCGCCTGCGCCTGCCACCACCGTATCCGCCGCTAGCCCCAACCGCCCGCGCATCATTGGTTCTGATGCCGCCACCCCGCCGTCGCGGAGTTCGGGACGGACGGCGGCAGTTCGGCTGGCGCACCTCGTTGGTGCCGATTCCGCTGCGCCCGCCCAGTCACTGCCCTCCAGCAGCAAGGTCAAAATCAAGGCCAAGACTGGCAACGGCGCGATTTCGCCCGATGCCTTCGATGCCTCTGCCGCGCCGCCTGTGCCACTGACCCTGGCTGACGCTGATGGTGCTGGCGATGCTAACGCTGACGATGCCGCTGCTGCGCCTGCTACTACTCGCCGCTCACCGGGCCAGAGCAAGACCGCCGCGGTCGCCGTGCTTGCTGGCGCACCGCCACGCACGCTGGGCGGCACGGGTCGTCGCACTGCACGCCCCGCCGTCGTAACCCAACGCGAGCGCGAACGCTCGCGCCTGGGGATTTTCGCCCTCTTCGCCGTTCTGCTCGCTATCCTTCTCGGCGTTGGTGGTTATGCTTTGCTCAACCTCGGTGGCACGCTACCTACCGCCAACGTTGCGCTCACCCCGCGCACCGTAGCGGTCAGCCAGCGGGTCAGCGTGCCGATTGCGCTCAACGGCCAGGCGCGGTTGGGCGGTTTCGCTAAGGCCGATTATCGCACTGGCCCTTCATCGCGCCAGCCCGCCATCGCCTCGACCCCGACTACCACGACGAACACCCTGCCGCCGCTGCCCGACAGCGCCACCGCTGCGCCAGTCGCCGCCCAACCGCTCAGCGCAACCGCGACCGAGTCGGGGACGATAAACACCACCGCCCACCGCGACGAGCCGCGCGGCAACGACTCTACCACCCTGAAAATCGTCAACGCCAGCGAGGTCGCCGTCACCCTCCCCGCTGGCACGCAGGTGAGCGCGGGCGGCCACGCCTTTGTCTTTCCCACCGCCGTCGTTGTCCCTGCCAGCAATCTACTGGCGGGCAGCATCGGCACCACCTACGCCAAAGTGACTGCCACCGCGGTTGGGCCGACCGGCGTGGCCGCCTTCGCCCTGGCTGGCGCGCTCGGCGCACTTCGCTATGAGAATACCGACACCCCGAAAGGTGGCTACATCGAGCATATCCCCACCGTCTCCGAGGCCGACTATAACAATCTGGTCGGCGGGCTGATTGCCAAGGTCAACGCCCGCCTCCCCGACGAAATCAATGCCCAAGTGGGCGCAAGGGTGCTGATTACCCCCACCTTCGGCTACAACGGCGACCCCCAGGTGACTACCAACCACAAGGTAGGAGAGGATAGCAGCAGTCTGAGTGCCACTGTGGCACGCACCGCCCATGAGTACGCCTTCGACCCGAAAGATGCCAGCGCGGCAGCGACAGTTGCGGTGCAGCAGAGCATCAC
>QHBQ01000214.1 GCA_003243865.1 Candidatus Chloroheliales bacterium
ACTGTAGCCTGCTCACTACCCAGCAGATATGGATGCACTCACAGGGCTGGGTTGAGGCTTCTGGCTGCATTCATCATCGAGGAGTTGAGTCCAATAAGGGAGTTGCATATCCTGCAACCACCGGACCAGCTAATCCGGATAGCTTGCCAAACTTCGGCACTGATGGCCCGATGAACCCGAATACCGACTATAGCGCGCAGTCCGAGACCTCCATTGCCGTCAATCCAACCAATGGGGCCATCGCGATTAGTTCGGCCATCGACCATGCTGCTGACAGCCAATTCGCGTGTGCGAGCCTCTACAACACCACTAACACGGGCAACACCTGGGCGAGGCAGTGCTATCCCCAATCGGGAGCAGACGCTTTCGACCCATCTATGGCCTACTCACCGGACGGAGCCGATGTTTACCAGGCATCCATTTATGGCGACGAAAATCTCCTGCTCTATCGCTCCACCAACAATGGCCAAACCTGGAATCAGTACTTCGGCATCAATGATCCCGTAACGGCCCAAGACCGCGAATACCTCTGGGTTGATCGCACGGTCGGTCCGCGGCGAGGCACTATATATGTCACTTGGACCGCTTTTGACCACGGAGATACAGGCTCCACTGACAACATTGCGGTACGAAGCTCGACCGACCAGGGCATCACCTGGTCTAACACCACGTACGTGGCGACGAACAATGTTTTCTCGACCCATCGCCTGCTGCAGTTCGCCTCGCTGGCCCCGCTGCCCAGCGGTGATGCGGTGGCCGTATGGCTGGACGATGCCTCCTACTTTGATACCAGCGGCCAGAAGATAAGGTGGGCGCGTACCACCGATGGCGGGGCTAGCTTTCCGACTGCTGGGGGCATAGCTGTAATACCTAACGATCAATCTGTCTCATTCAACAGCACCCTACCACCCAAGACGTTTCGCACTAATGCTGCGCCTAACGTCGCTGCCGACCCCTTGAACGGCCACTTGTACGCCGTTTGGGCGCAATATCGTCAGCATGGAAACACCCAGGCGGGTATATACCTCGCAACCTCAACTAATGAGGGTAACACCTGGAGTTCACCTACCCCTGTGCTAACTAGAACTGATGTAATGGCTCAGCCGGATCAGTTCATGCCCTGGGTTAGCGTAAGCCCAGACCATCGTGTACACATAACCTGGGGCGACAGTTATGAAGGCGCTAATAACTACAACAACATTAATTATAACTGGTGGTATATAGATAGCACCGATGGAGGCGCTACTTTCGAGGCACCTGTAAAACTGAGTAGCGCCATCTCGTCGGGTACGTGGGATCCCGGCTACTATCCACAAATCGGCGACTACTCAGCAAACTACGTCACCGCTGACACGCTATATACTACCTGGACCGACAACCGCAACGCGCAAACCAGCGATACCGATGTCTACTTCAGGGCAGGCACCATCTGCACCAACCCCTTTGTGGACATCGGCGGCGACCCCTACTACGCAGCGATACACAACCTTAACTGCGCCGGGGCGGTTAGCGGCACCGACCCCACCCACTTCAGCCCAACAGCGTTGACTACCCGTGCTGCATTCGCCAAGATTGTGGTTCTGGCGTTCGCTATCCCACTGGTTACTCCACCAAACCCTTCGTTCACGGATGTGCCGCCCACCTACTGGGCTTACACCTTCATCGAGTCCGCCAAGGCAGCGGGAGTGATGAGTGGATACACTGGAACGCAATGTACGAGTCAGGGAGTTGGCTCACCCTGCTTCCTACCAGGTAATTACGTTACCAGGGCTGAAGCAACCAAAACGGTTGTGTCTGTCGGTGGCTACACCTTGATTAATCCGCCAAACCCAACTTACACCGATGTGCCAACTAACTACTGGGCTTATCAGTACATCGAAACAGCCCATGCTAAAGGGATACTTGACTGGGCCGCCCCTCCGCTCTTCTATCCGAACAACAGCACTCAGCGCGACGAGGTCTGCCAGATCGTCTATGGCGGGATCGTCAAACAGCGGCTATGATGAGTAGAGATGCTCACAACGCCGCACGGTAGCAGGACCAGAAACAGTAAGGAGAAAAAGAATGAAGCCTTTTCGTGTTGGTGAGCAGCTTCTTATCTCCATGCTGCTTGCTATCATAGTAGCAAGCAGCACTGGCGCTGCCGCACTGAGCGTACAAACTCCTCCTGCCTCGGCGAAAACACATCCCACCCGTCCAGATACCACGTCTGCCCCAGCCTGGTACAACCCCTATCCCAACTATGGGGATATCAAGATGGTTTCAGCCAACTCTGGCTGGATTGTCTCTGCCGATAACGGAAACCCACGCATCAAGCGTTACTACAATGGCACTTGGGTAGATTATCCGGTTGTCCTCACCAATACTGGGATGCTCAATGCGGTGGATGCCACGACGAGTGAAGCGTGGGCGGTCGGTCAGTTCGGCACCATCCTGCATTGGAGCGGAGCCGACTGGCAGCGAGTCAGCAGCCCCGCGCCAGTTACTACTACGCTGGTCGCGGTCAGCATCGTGGCACCGGGAGAAGCGTGGGCAGTCGGCAACCTCACTACTTATCAGCCGCCGGTTATTCTGCATTACCATGTGGGTAGCTGGTCGCTGGTGGCGACTCCGGTGATCAGCAGCGACTTTGAACTCAAAAGTATGTCTTGGACCAGTCCGACCGATGGCTGGGCGGTGGGTGCTACCTTCGATAGCAATGGGAACAACTACCAACCGCTGGCTCTCCACTATACGAACGGGAGCTGGATTAATGTCCCCCTCCCTCATATTCAGGTAGGCGGTAGCGCGACAAGCATCTATATGCTCAACGCCAACGAAGGCTGGATGGGCTGGTCTTGGAACGCGGACAGCACCAGCTATTCGCTACTGCATTATACAGGCGGCATCTGGCAGCCTGTAAGTGCCGGTGGAGTAGTTACTACCGAATCCACAGCTGCGGTCATATCCTTTGCTCCTGGTGATTATTATCGTAGTTATCTTGACGTACAGGGACACTACTTCGGCCACAACCAGAACCACATCAGCACTATCAACCTACTCACCCACCTGTCAGGGGTAGCGGCTGACGACATTTGGGGTATCGGGTACGATGGGGTTATCTACCACTGGGATGGCGTGCAGCTTACTCCAATCGAAGGCGGGGTGAATGGAAACCGCATCCAAATGCTGAACAGCAATGAGGGGTGGATGCAAGTAGGTGGAGGTTTGTATGGTGGTCAGCTATATCATGATACCGCAGGCTACTGGGCGCCAACCGGCACTATCGCCAACACCTTTGCCTTCGACCGTCCCGACGACGGTTGGGCGCAGGCACCCATCTTCGGCACCACCGCTGGCTTCATCCACTACGACGGCACTGGCTGGAGCCAGCCTCAGAGCGTGGCCGATGGCTACTTTATGCGGGCGATGCAGATGATGAGCAGCACCAGCGGTTGGGCGGTTGGCTCATACTACGCTGACCCCAATGGCAACATTGCCGCTCCGGCGGTGGCTGAGTTCAGCACGGGAAGCTGGAACGCTTATAGCCTCACCATCGGCACCAACGCTGAGTTCCTTGCTGTTAACTTCAGCAGCCCTACCGATGGCTGGGCAGTGGGTTATCAAGGTAATATCAACCTTCCCACCCCGCTGGTCTATCACTATAGCAACGGCATCTGGCAGTACATCACCCCACCGCCCAACCTGTCCATAGACCTCTTTTCTGTCTCAGCCCTTGCCGCCAACGACGTTTGGATTGCGGGCTATAACCCCTTCCACGACCTCAGCCCCAGCTATATCTTGCATTGGGATGGCAGCAGCTGGGCGGTACAGCAGACTAGCGTCCAGGGTCTAGATGCCATCCAGATGCTCTCGGCAACTGAGGGTTGGGTAGTAGGATACAGATATTTCCTACACTACGTCAGTGGCAACTGGGAGCAGATCACCGTTCCAGGAGAGGATAGCAGGAGCCTCAGCTTCATCAGCCCCAGCGAGGGCTGGGCGGCGGGGGTAAACGGTCCCTGGCGCTACGCTGCCCGCTGCCTTGATGCCTATGGTGATGTGCCTTCGGGCTACTGGGCCAGCGCCGCGATCCTCTATCTCTCCTGCAATGGCATCGTCAGCGGCACCCAGCCCTACACCTTCAGCCCCAACGCCAGTGCCAGCCGCATCCAGTTCGCCAAGATGATCACCCTGGCGCAAGGCTGGCCGATCATCAGCCCCACTACGCAGAGCTTCACCGATGTGCCACCATCCAACCCCCTCTACCCCTTCGTTGAGACCGCCCATGCGCACGGCGCGATCAACGGGGTGGATGCGGCTGGTTGCCAAGCAGCGGGGGCAACCTACCCCTGCTTCCTACCTAATGCGCCGATTAGCCGCGCCCAGGTTGCGATTATCACGATGCAGGCGTTCGGCTGGATGGTGGACACCTCGGGCGGACCGCACTTCAGCGACGTGCCAACCAACAACTATGCCTATGCCGCAGTCGAAACCTGCTACCATCATGGAGTGGTTAGCGGTATCGGTGGCGGCCTGTTCGCCCCCAACGCCAACGTCACCCGCGCCCAAATCGCTGCCATCCTTTATCGCGCGCTTACCAACCCCTAGCTTTTGAGTAGTTACCCCCACTCAAGCTGACATCACGCCATAACTCTAAGCCAAACACAAACACAACCTGGCGAGGGGATATAGCTAAGGGCAAGACTGAGGTTGGCCTATCATTGACCTACAGCCAATAGGACATTTACGTCGTGATGTCAGGCCCAAACCTTGACACAACCACCCCTCGCATGGTATGATTAGTCATGTAATACAAACTTGATATAAGATAGCAGCGACGCAACTCAAACTAACCTAATTCACGATTTCTACCCAGATGGAGGCAAATCCAATGAGCGATACCCTTGTTCGCCCGCAGACCGAGCAGACCCTCAACCTCGTCACCGCGCCGGTCGAAACTCAGATCCTTGACATTACCGACGACGCTGCCAACCAACTCCGCACCCTCGTGGCGCAGCAGGAGACCACCGACATGGCTCTGCGCGTGTTTGTCTATCCCGGCGGCTGCAGCGGGATGCAATACGGCATGGCCCTCGAAGACCAGATTGCCGACGACGATAAGCTCATCGAACTGAAGGGCGTGCGCCTGGTAGTGGATGAGTCGAGTATCCCCTACATCCTCGGTAGCGAGATTGACTACGTTGACAGCCTGATGGGTGGTGGGTTCCGCATCTACAACCCCAATGCGGTCAGCAGTTGCTCCTGCGGCCACTCGTTCGACACTGGCGGCGACGGCAGCGAAGCCCGCTCCTGCGGTAGCTGTCACTAATCAGCCAGCGGCCTGCCGCCTTCTGAACAGGAGGCGGCATTGCTTTGCGTTCCAGCGCAGCACGGCTGGGGCGCATCTTTTTGGGTAGCGCAAGTGGATTTTGACCTGCTAATCGCCGAGGCAGCCCGCCTCGGCTTCAACCTGAGCGTAACGCAGCTCGAGCAGATGGCGCTCCACTACCAGGAGCTAATCGCCTGGAACGAGCGGGTCAACCTGACCGCGATAACTGCGCCAAATGCCGCGCAGATCCGCCACTTTGCCGACAGCCTGACCGTCGCCGCGGCCTTGCGCGATGCGGGTGCAGCGGTTGAAGGGCGGTTGCTCGATGTCGGTAGCGGCGGCGGCTTCCCTGGCCTGCCGCTCAAGATACTGTGGCCGAACCTGCAACTGACCATGCTCGACTCGGTCGCCAAGAAGACCGCCTTCCTTCAGCACATGGCTACCCTCTACCGCGAGCGCTTTGCCATGAAGGGGCTGAACGTGCTGACCGTCCGCGCCGAAGACGCCGCCCGCGATGCCCATCAGCGCGAACAGTACGCCATCGTGGTGGCGCGTGGGGTTGCGCCGCTGGTGGTGCTGGCCGAATACTGCCTGCCGTTCGTCAAGCGCGGTGGCTGGCTGGCTGCGCCAAAGAAGGGCATGGCGCTGGCTGATGAGGTGGCGGCGGCGCAGAATGCGGTGCAGAAGCTGGGCAAAGGCGAGATCAGCATTGCCCGCTTCACTCTGCCAACCATCGGCCCGAATGACGAGGTTGGCGATGAGCGTGAGCCGCGGCAGGTGGTGCTTATCCACAAGCAATCCACCACTCCTCCCCAATATCCGCGCCCGGCGGGTACCCCAGCTAAGGAGCCGCTGCGCTGAGTTTGTGCCTACAAGCTGGCCCAAAGCGGCGAGGCGGATTTACTTGCAAAGAGTTACCCACAATTGGGGAAAAACAGTACCAACGTTCGCAGTTTTGTGTTATAATGGTGGCGAAGGCTACCGCATAGAAGCAGAGAGGAGAAGTTAGTCTACATGAAGGTTATCCTGACCGAGAACATCGAAGCGCTGGGCAATGCTGGCACCGTAAAAGAGGTTGCCAACGGCTACGCCCGCAACTACCTGCTGCCGCGCGGCCTGGCCATGCCCGCCACCGCAGATGCGCTGAAGCGGCTGGAGCGCCAGCGGGCCGCTATCGAGCGCCGCGCCGCCAACGCCGCCCACGAAGCGCGCGGCATGGCCGACCGTCTGGGCGCCACTACCGTCTATATCTACGCGAAGAGCGGTGAACAGAACCGTCTCTATGGCAGTGTCACCACCGCCGACATTGCCGCTGCGCTCACCGAGCAGCACGGCGTCACCATTGACCGCCGCAACATCGCCCTTGACGAGCCGATCCACCGCCTCGGCAACTACACCGCCAACGTCAAGCTGGCAGGCGGCGCGACTGGCAAGCTAAACCTGGTGGTGGACAACGAGGCCAATCGCGGCAAGCCACGCCCTGAAGCCGCTGCACCTGTTGTTGAGGCTGCCCCTGTCACTGAGGTAAGCACCGCTGAGGTTGCACCTGTGGCAGAAGCCGCCTATATTGCCGAGGCCGCACCCATCGCTGACGTAAGTACCACTGAGTCTGCCTTCACTACCGAAGCCGCCGATGTAGTTGAGGTGCCCATCGTCGAGGCTGCTCCTGCTGAGGCTGCCCATATGGTTGAGCCAAGCGCCACTGAGATTGCTCCTGCCGCTGAAGCCGCCGCTGAGATTGCCCCTGCTGCCGAAACAAGCACCGTTGAGGTCGCGCCTACAATAGAAGCCTACACCGCTACCGAGGCTGCCCCGATCGCCGAAGCTGCTCCCGCCGCTGAGGCAAGCATCGTTGAGGCTGGGGATATGGCTGAGGCTGCCCCTGTCACCACGATGACTGGCGAGAGCATGATAATCGAGCCACATCC
>QHBQ01000384.1 GCA_003243865.1 Candidatus Chloroheliales bacterium
TGTTCGGCGATGCCCGCGATCTCCAGTACCCGCTGACCGAACACGCCCTGGTAGGCAAGGTTGTGGATGGTGTAGAGGCTGGCGGTCTTGCTGAAGAAGGGGTCGTCCTTGTAGATGGTCTTCAGCCAGTTGGGGATGATCGCGGTTTGCCAGTCGTTGCAGTGGATGATGTCGGGCCGCCAGTTGAGCTTCTTGAGCATCTCCACTGCGGCGCGGCAGTAGAGGATGAAGCGTTCGTCGTCGTCGGGGTAGCTGTAGATACCCTCGCGGTCGAAATAGTGTTCGTTGTGGACGAAGTAGACGGGGATGTGTTCGGCGATACTGCCTTCGAGGATGTCCACGTCTACGCTGTGGCCGTCCATCGGCACGGGGAATGGCTCGACTAGCGGCTTGAGGTTGAACTTGGCGTTGTCAATCCGACCGTACTTGGGCATCACCACCCGCACATCGTGACCCAGCTTGTTAAGGGCGATGGGCAGGGCGCCCGCCACATCGGCGAGACCACCAACTTTGGCAAACGGCACTACCTCGGCGGCGACGATCAGGATCTTCAGCGGCTTACTGCTGCTTTGGTTATCCACAGGTTTGATTTTGCTCCTTCTTGCAAACGTGAGGGTGGGAAGCGCCGTTGCCTCTGCCCGGGCGGGTAGACATAAACTGATGGGCAAATCATAGCATAAGGTGGGGGATTTGGCAAGCGTGCTGCCTATCAACATTTGCGCGGATGGGTACTCCTTCCCCCAAGCTATGACCCTGGTGGATTCATTTTGCCAGCTCCAGATAAATTGCTAGAAAAGTGGTGGAAAAATCCTTGCATTTGCCGATGTTTAGTGCTACAATAGTATTGTAGACTACAGCTTGTACAACACACCGTATTGCCGCCCGCTTATTACCTCGATAGGAGACCCCGAATGAAGACCCAGCATCGTGTTACCCCCAGGTACTTTCTTCTTGTAGCAATGATTGCCACCCTCAGCCTGCTAGCCTCTAGCTCATGGGCGCAACCAGCAACCCCAGCCCACCCCGGCTCTCTGCCGCCACCCCAAACTACCGGGGATGTTCCTTCGGTGCCTTCCGCTCCCTCACCTCTGATTGTCTACCCCTCCAACCAGCCTGTGCCCTTTACTCGTATCCAGCTTCGCCCGCGTGCTTCTGAGCGTTACATTGTCTGGATTGACCGAGCCGAGTCGCAGCGCCCAGAGATCAACCCAATGTACGACCAGTCGGATGTGATGGGCCTCGACCTCAAGACCAATCAGCCTATCGTGGTGTCCGATGCGCCAGGGGTTCAGACCGAGCCTGATGTTTCCGGCCCAATCGTTGTTTGGCAGGACATGAGCCATAGCTGCGCCACCTGCGAGGCCGACATCCTCGGCAAGAACCTCGACACTGGTCAGAGCTTCACGGTTGCCGCTGGCCCCGATGCGGATGGCAGCGTTGACCACGCCCACCCCGCGATTGCGGGCAAGAATGTTGCTTGGCTTGAACTCAACAAAACCACTAGCAGCCTCAAGGTCAAGAACCTCGACACTGGCGCAGTCAAGGTGCTGGCAACCACCCCTCGCAACTCCGGCATCAGCTTCAACCCACCAGCGATGAGCGACGAGTACATCATCTGGAGCGAGGTTCCGCCTTTTAACGAGGCCAACTTCGGTGCGAACATCGCGCAGCTACGCGCCTACAGAATCAGCGATGGCAAGATGATGACCGTAGCCAAAGATGCCATTGTGGGCGGCGGCTATGCGGTTGCAGATCATCGGGTGATTTGGAGCAACAGTCAACTTAACCTTGCTGACCTCGGCACCGGCACCACTTCTGTTCTTTATCGTGGCGACGCTATAACCCCGGCAATAGGGGGCAACACCGTGGTCTGGAGTATACTCAACCCCAATACTGACAAGCTGGACGTTTGGGGTTTGGACCTGCGCAACCTCAAGCCCCTGCCGCTCGTTACGGATATAGGCAACAAGCGCAACCCGGTAGTTGCTGGCGACCAACTGGTGTGGCAGAACGACGGCGGTGTCGGCAACGGCCATGTTACCAACATCTCAGTAGCTGGTGCGCTCGCCACAGCACCTAACCGCCTCGTGTCAATGTCCAAGCAAACCCCCACACCACAGGCAACCAACAAGCCAGCTGTTACCGGCGCGACTACGCGCAACAGTAGCTACAAAGGGATGTTCGGCGCTGTCTGGGTTACCTATAATGGGTGGGGCTATAGTGATCGTGACAACTCAGCTATAAGAGCGCTCGGCGCTGATCGCAACAGCCCTTACTTTGGCTCAGTAGAGGTGCTGAACAGCGAGATGAACTACACAACTGGAGGCGCCACCCCGGTTCCTGGGCAGTACGGTGCGTGGGGTCCCCGTGTGGCAAACGCGATGCGTTTCTATCAGGAAAATAACAGCTACAAGGTCATAGCCCGTCTTGACCCAACTGGCTTGATCGGAGAGAACAACAGCGGGTACAAACCGGATGATGTAGCGCAAGAGGTGTTGCTGTTCGCAGGCTGGCGGAACTGGCTGCGGAACATCGAGGTTGAGGCCGAACCAAACGAAGTTTGGCCCCTCAATTGTAGCGCTTGCAGCTGGCCCGGTTCGCTCGTTTATACCTGGAATGGGCGGAGAGATTACCGTATGTATCTGGCGATCAACGACTTCTACTACGCAGTTTGGGATAGCCTCTACTACTATGAGACCAACTGCAGCTACGCACCCAACAACAACTGCCAGTATCTCCGCTACTACTCCTACTGGTCGCCCTCGATGGATCCAGATTATAACCCTCTGACAGATGGGCAACCCCAGTTCGGCGACATGGCAGGCATGGTGAACCTCTACGGCGGAGCCTCTCGCTCGGCTCTAGGAGGGATCAGCTACAACGTTTACCCTAATCCTGCACGAGACGGAACAGGCGGTCATCTGCCAAACACAACATGGGTGGATTTTACCTGGAACCAGCAATACTGGATTGACCACTATGCCCTCCCTTCGCAGATTTCTGAGTTTGGCTGGACACCAGGATACATGAACGACCCGCATGACCCCAACAATCCGGGCTGTGGAATTACACAGTACATGAGGTGGCCTGCTTACTCGGGCATACAAGGATGCTCGGCATTGGATAGAGTTGACCATTACTTCCAAACCGACCTCAACTACTTCCTCACCTCTGCCGAACGTCATAATGCCACATCCGTGGCCGTCTGGATACTCCGGGGCTGGAGTGACAAAGCGGATGGAATTGATGGAAGTGGCAACAAGAGACAGTGGCTAATTGATTACCAGAACTCAAGCCCGTAAAGTGGGCCGCAAAGGGTTAAACCGATGAAAAAGCTTCAAGCACTGGTCGTGCTGGCGCTGCTGGCTACCCTTGTGGTGGCCAGCAGCCCAGCCTCAGCACAAGGGGGCAGCCACTACTTCCCTAAAACCGGCCACACGGTCAAAGGCCGCTTCCTGCAATACTGGCAGCAGCATGGTGGATTGGCCCAGCAGGGCTACCCCATCAGCGATGAGCTTCAGGAGCGCAGCGACACCGATGGCAAGGTCTACACGGTGCAATACTTTGAGCGAGCGATGTTCGAGTACCATGCCGAGAACCAGCCGCCCAACGATGTGCTGCTCAGTCTGCTGGGTAACTTCAGCTACAAGCTGAAGTACCCTAACGGCGCATCTGGGCAAACCATCAACTCCAGCGCTGGCTCCATCTACTTCCCACAGACCGGGCATCGGCTCGGCGGCGTGTTTCTTGGTTACTGGCAGAGACATGGTGGACTGATGCAGCAGGGCTACCCGATCAGCAACGAGTTTCAGGAGGCTGGCACTGATGGTATAACCCGCACCGTGCAATACTTCGAGCGGGCGGTGTTCGAGCTACACCCAGAGAACGTGGGTACGCCCTATGAGGTGCTACTCACTCAACTGGGCACGCTACGTTACCATGCCCCTTTGCCCAACAAGTTTTTGTATAGTATTACCATGGTCTCGCCCACTGAAGGCTGGGCAGTGGGCGAAAGCGGTATTATCCTGCACTACACTGGTGGCGGGTGGCGGCAGGTAGCTAGCCCGGTGCAGGAAGGCTCCTTGTTCAGCATTAGCATGGACTCGGCTGAGGATGGTTGGGCGGTGGGCCATAGTAATGTGCTGCATTATATCAATGGTGTGTGGCAGGACGCTTCTAACACCTTTCCCCGGCTGGCGAACCCCCTACCTCCGCCTAATAGAAAGGGACTAATCAGCGTAGATATGGTCTCCCCAGATACTGGATGGATGATTGCCGACGGCGGCATTCTTCGCTACAGCAACGGACAATGGGGGTTTGACTATTTCTACGATAATCCACGTATGACTGGCCCTATCCTAGCCAATATCAAGATGGTTTCAGCCAGCGAAGGGTGGACGGTGGGTTCGTCCGCCGTCCTGCACTATCAAAACGGCTCTTGGGGAGTTAGCTATCCAAACTCTGAGCATCCGAGCATAGGTGTTGTGGACTTTGGAATAGTATCCAGTAATGATGTATGGACGGTTGGTATCGGAGGTTTTCTGCATTATGACGGAAGCACCTGGAACAAAGTAGCGAGTTCCATCAGCACGCTCCTGCTTAGTGTCTACATGACCTCTGCTACTGATGGCTGGACCGTGGGCGAGGCTGGCACCATCTTGCACTATAACGGTAGCGCCTGGCAACAGGTTCCTAGCCCCACCGACAAATATCTTGAGGCTGTGCAGATGGTCTCATCCATCGAAGGCTGGGCCGTAGGCGAAGCTGGCACTATCCTGCATTACCAGAATGGCACGTGGAGTGTCTACCAGCAGTAAGCCAACCTCCATGGCGGCGAACATGAGTCATCTCGATGTTTGTCGCCATCGGATTTTTTGCCACCTTATTTTACTTAACGCTGTTCTGCGACAGCCACACCATAATCTTCTTCGCCGCTGGCAGGGCCACGCGGGTGCCTTCGCCGCCGTTCTCGAACATCACGCAGATGGCGTAGTCGGGGTTGTTCGGATCCTTGCCCGCAATGGCGATGAACCAGCTATGGAATATGCCATTGCGCCCGGTCTCCGCCGTGCCGGTCTTGCCGCCCACCGCATAGCCAGTGATGGCCGCGCCATTGGCCCAGCCCTTTTGCACCGAGGTATACATCGCGTTGCGGGCAGTAGTTGCCGTCTCCGGGGTCATGATGCGGCCCAACGATTTGGGCTGCGCCCGGAACAGTATCTTATCGCCGCCTGGCGCGGGCTGGGTGATGCCATTTACCACATACGGCTGCGGCACCTCGCCGCCCCGCGCCACCGTGGCGGCGATCACTGCCATCTGCATGGGTGTGACCTGCAACTGGCCCTGCCCGAAGGCGGTCTCGGCGACGAGGTTAGGGCCGTTGTCGGGCGAGAAGAGGCACTGCATATCGGCAGGGTCGTTTGTGCCAGCGCAGACACGGCTGGTTGACAGCGGGAAATCGTCCATCAGGTGGCGGTTGCCCACCCCGAAGCGACGGATATACTCGGCCATCGTGCTTGCGCCCAAAGCATTAGGCGGCAGGGCAGCGGCGGAGGCGAATACGACATTGAGCGACCATTGATAGCCCTCGATCATGGTGAAGATGTCGGCGGGGTGAACCGAGGCGGGCGGGCGGCAGGTGGCGCAGTCCACCTCGCGGTGGTGATTGATGTCCACATAGCCGGGGTCGTGGAAGGGGGTTTGCAGGGTGTATTTGCCAGTGTCCAGCCCGGCCACCAGCGTGACCGTCTTGAAGGTGCTGCCTGGCGGGTACAGACCGGCGGTGGCGCGGATGACCAGGGGATGTGCGGCGTCGCTCTGCAAGCTGTTCCAGTAGGCGCTGATGCGGTCGCGCTCGGCATCAGGGTCGGCAGCGGGGTCAGCGGCAATCTGGCTGGGGTCGAAGCGGGGATTGCTCGCCATTGCCAGCACCGCGCCGGTGTGAACGTCGAGTACCACTGCCGCGCCGATACAGCCATTGCTCTGATTGCTGCAATTCAGCAGCGCGTTGGTTGCCACCTGCTGCAAGTCGGGGTTGATGGTCAGGTGCAGATCATTGCCGACGGCGGGGCGGTGCAACAAGGCATTGACCTGGTCGGCGAGGGGGTTGTTGCCCTCCTGCCCGGTCAGCCACTTGTTATACATATCTTCCAGGCCGAAGTTGCCGAAGCGGAGGGGGCTGTAGTAACCCGCGAGGTAGGCAGTGTAGGGGTTAGGGTAGGTGCGCTTGACGTAGCCGCCGGATACGATGACGCGGTCGGCGACTGGCTGGCCCGCCGCATCGTAGATGCGCCCACGCTCGGTACGTAGCTCTGCATCGGCGCGGCGGGGGTCGCTGATAACCACGCCCTTGTCGGCATTAATCACCTGGGTGCGATCCTTGGTCGCGGTGGCGGTCAGCACCTGTTCGCGCAGCAGTTGCAGGCTGATCAGCACGAAGAAGGTGAGCAGCACGCCGCCCAGCCGTTGCACTGCGCGGTTCTCTGCCTGCGCTGGCAGCGGCACCGCCGCCCAGATCAGATACAGGATGAATGGGGCTGCGCCGAACAGGCAGGCCAGCCAGCGTTGGTCGTCTCCCGTGCTGCCGAGGAAGAGCAGCGCGGCAATGGCGATTACCGCTAGCGATTTGGTGATTGAACTAAGCATCGGCGGCTACTTTCCGGT
>QHBQ01000011.1:0-6484 GCA_003243865.1 Candidatus Chloroheliales bacterium
AGGTCAGCCTCACGATTGACAACAGCAGCGGGGCGCTGCCGATTGAGTTCAACGAGGTGGTGATTACCCGCCGCGCCTACCGCGACGGCAACAACGAATACTACGTCAATCGCAGTCGGGTGCGGCTGCGCGATGTTGCCGAACTGACCGCCAACCTCAATCACGCCTATACCATCATCAATCAGGGGCTAGTGGACGCCGCCCTCAGCCAGCGACCGGAAGAGCGCCGCGCCCTGTTCGAGGCGGCGGCGGGCATTGCTCACTTCTACAGCCAGAAGGAGCAGACCGAACTGCGCCTGCGCCAGACCGAGGATAACGCGGTACGGCTCAACGACATCGCCACTGAACTTGAACCGCGCCTGCGCCAGTTGGAGCGACAGGCCAAACTTGCCCGCGACGCCCGCCGCCTTAGCGACGAGCTTAATGCCCGCTTGCTGGCCTGGTACAGCGTGCGCTATGCCGCCGCCCGCGCTGCCGTTGCTGTGGCGGAGGCGGCGGTCAATCGGCTGCAATCGGGGGTGGACAGCGCTACCGCCACCGTTGAAGCCGCCCGCGCGGAGGAAGCTGCCGCCCGCGTGGCAGTGCAGGCCGCCCGCCAGGAGCTTGACCAGGTCACTGGCGAGCGCAACGCCATCGCCCGTCGCCGCGAGGAGCTTGAGCGCACCACTACCGCTGCTACTGTTAACCTTGCCGCGCTGCTGCGCCAGAGCGAGGAGCAGAGCGCTGCGATTGCCGATGATGAGCGGTTGATTCAGCAGCGCGGCAAAGCGGTCGCCACCGCCGAAACCGAGCTAGCCGCCGCCGAGCAGCGACTTGCCAGCCTGCGGATGGAACTGACCGCCGTCGAGAGCGAGAGCCGGGCGGCGGACGCCGCCTTCACCGCCCTGGAGCAGCAGCTAGCCGCCACCAGCCGCGCCCACACCAACGCCAGCGCCGCTCTGGCCGCCGCCGAGCGGGCTGCCGCCGATGCTGACCATGCGCTGGCCCGCGCCCGCCAGCAGGCTGTCATCGCCATCAATATGCTGCCGCCGCTTGAGCAACGGGTTGCTGAAGCAGAGCGAACGTTGTTCGCGGCGCAGGATGCAGTGAACAAGGCAATTGCGACCCAGGATAAGGCCCGTGCTCGCCTCACCATACTTGAGCAAGACCTCACCACCGCAATTGAGCGGCAGCGGGCAGCCGAGGCTGCACTGGTGCCGCTGCGCACCAGCGAACAGAGGCTGATCGCCCGCAGCGAAGCTCTGGAGCGACTGGCCGAAACCGGCGCCGGCCTGTACAGCGGCGTTCGCGCCATCCTTGACGCGAGTAGCGGCAAGCGTAAGATCCTCAGTGGCATTGTCGGCACGGTTGCCAGTCTGATACATACCCCCGCAGAACTGGAAACTGCCATCGAAATCGCGCTCGGCGGCCACTTGCAAGACATCGTGGTGGACAGCTTTGCCGCCGCAGAAGCGGCGATCACCTACCTCAAGGTGGCGAGGGCGGGCCGCGCCACCCTCCTGCCGCTCGATACCATCCGCCCACCGCGCAAGCTGAGCCCGCCTACCGCTAAGGGGGTGATCGGCGTGGCTGCCGATCTGATTAGCTATGAACCCAAGCTCACTGCTGTTGCTGACCTGCTGCTGGGCCGCCACCTGATGGTGGATAGCCTGCCCACCGCTCGCGCCCTGCTGGATAAGCGCGGCGAGTCCTGGACCTTCGTTACACTTGAGGGCGAAATCGTACGGCCCAACGGGGTGGTCACCGGCGGGGGCGGGCAGGGCAAGGCCGATAGTGGCCTGCTTGCCTGCGAGCGCGAACGCCGCGAGCTACCCGCCCAATTGGCCGCCATTCGCGGCGACATCGCTGCTGCCACTGCCACGCAGAATCGCGCCACCGCTGCGGTCAACGCCGCCACCGCTGCCCGCAACGATGCCCCGGCCGCGCTTAATGCCGCCATCGCCGCGCTGAACATGGCGCAAGTGAGCGCCACTGCTACCAGCGCCGCGCTGGAGCGCGAGCGGCGCGAACTGGAGTATGCCCGCGCCGCCGTGCAGCAGGCTGAGGCGGCAGCGGCGACAGCCGAGGAAGCCATCCCCACCCGCGCCGCCGAGGTGGGGCGCAGCCGTGCCACCGTGCAACAGGCCACCGCCGACCTCGAAGCGATCAGCCAATCGGTGCAGCGCGAACGCGATGCCCGCGCCGCCCAGCTTACCGCACTCGCCCAGTTGCGCGTCAGCCTGCACGCCGGGGAGGACGAACTGCGCCGCCACCGCGCCGCCCTCATTGCTGCCAACGCCGAGCGCGACACCGCCACCCGCACCCTCGCCGCCCGCCGCACCCGCCTGGCTCAGTTGCAGGCCGCCACCGATGCTGCCGAGTTGGAACGAACCAGCGCGGTTGCCAATCTCGCCGAACTGAATGCCCGCCTCGCCGACCTCGAAGCCAGCCTCCAACCTCTGCATGAGGCGCTGACCGCCGCCGAGCAGGCTGCCGATGCCGCCGCCGCCGCGATTGCCGCCCGCCAGTCGGGGTTCTTTGAGGTGCAGCAGCAGCAGTCCCGCGCCCGCCTTGCGCTCGAACGCGCCCGTCTCGAAGCTGGCGACGTGCTGCTCCGCGCCTGCGCCGAGCTTGGTGAGGATGTCGCCCTTGATGACCATCCCTCAACTAATCTCGATGAGAGCCGCATTCAGGGCGAAATCAGCGCGCTACGCGCCCGCCTTGCCCGCATCGGCACGGTCAACCCGCTGGCGCTCGCAGAGTACGACGAGGTCAGCGCCCGCCACTCCTTCCTCACCACCCAGCTAGCCGACCTGCGCGCAGCGGCCACCAGCCTGCGCGAAGTTTCGGCTGAACTTGAGCGGACTATGCGCGAACGCTTTGCCACCACCTTCGGTGCGGTTGCCCTGGAGTTTAGCAGGTTCTTCACCCGCCTGTTCGGCGGCGGCAACGCCCGCCTTGAACTAAGCGCCAGCCGCAATAACGATGGGCCAGAAGGGGTGGAGATCTTCGCCCAGCCGCCCGGCAAGCGCTGGCAGCCGCTCGCCTCGCTCTCTGGCGGCGAACGCGCCCTCACTGCGGTGGCGCTCCTCTTCGCCATCCTAGCGGTCAACCCCAGTCCCTTCTGCCTACTCGACGAGGTTGACGCCGCGCTCGATGAGAGTAATATTGGCCGCTTCACCGCCGCACTGCAAGAACTGGCCCATCGCACTCAGTTCATCATCATCACCCACAACCGCGCTACCATCGCCGCCGCACAGTCGGTTTATGGCATCTCCCTCGGCGACGACCACACCTCCCGCGCCATCTCGGTGCATTTGGGGGAGTAGCTATTTACGCTCCAGCCAGCATGGTTGCCCTGACCTCGTTCACGATCTCCTCACGCACCCGCTCATCCTCCAGCGACAATTTCTTCTGACTGAGTTTACTGGGCGACCACCCTTTGGGCAAGTCGTAGCCGAGGTAACGGTTGCCCAGTTCCTTGCTGGTTGGGCGTTCGCCAACCATAGCCAGCAGCTCGACGATTGCTTTGAGTCCGATCAGCTTGAGATGGTCGGTTTCCCTTCGTCGCCCATCCTTGATCTGGGCAAGGGAATAAGGAGCCACGCGCCCATCGCGCGGTTGCTTGCGCTGTACTAGATGCCACACCTGCACGACGATCTGCTCGTGCCACGCCCTGATGTCCAGCGCCCGTTCGATGGCCGGGCTGGGTGAACCATGCGCTGCCCTATGTCAGTCGGCTCGCCCAGCCCAGCCTCATCCAGCTTGCCTATCGGCAACTCCGCGTCGCCCAGCAACTCGTCAGCCAACTCATCTTCTACATTCGGCATAGTTGCAGGGGCGGTGATTTGCTCGGCCCCGGTCATGGCAGTTAGGACCGGCTGATCTTGAGGGGCAATAGATGCGGGAAGGTCAATTAGCGCAGCCTTTTTGAGCGGCGCGGGCGGCTTGGGTACTCGTTTGGAGGCTTTCTGCCGAACAGCAGTGGCGAGGGCGGTCGGCATGGCGTTGGGGTGCGCAGCCTCCAGCGCCTCTGCAATCATCTGGCGGAGGGCGGTTCGTGCGTCTTCCTGCTCTGCATCGGTTTGATCGCTTACCGCTGTGGCGGCTAGCGGCGGAGGGGTGCTAGGCTGACCGGTCTGTATCGGGGCTGGCGGGGCCACCGTCGCTGCGGCTGCCGTAATGAGGGCTGATTGGCTGGCAGCTATGTTTGATGCTCCGCTCGATACTTCTTCAGTAAGTTGGGGCGGCTGCCAGCGCCAGTAGGTGGCGGCTAGCTCACGCTGGCGGGTCGCTAGTTGTTGCAGGTCGCGACGTTCTTCTTCTAGTTCGGGATAGTCCGCAACCTCCGCTTCCAACTGGGCCAGGTCAGCGGCTGCGGCCTGCGCCCGTTGCCCGACCTGAAGGAACTGTCCCGTCACTTCTTCTAGTAGCAAGGCCAGGTAAGCTAGGCGCTCGTTGAACTGGATGCGTTGGTTCAGCTTTTCTGTCCGCCGTTGCGCCCCAACTGCGATGTTCTGTTCCAGCCCACCGCTCGCCACATCTGTAAAGTCAAAATCTCCCAGCAGCGACTCACTTGCAGTCAGCGCAAACTCCTCCCCGCTAATATCGTTCCCGACCATCTCATAGTCCGCGCCAGCCACGTATGCACCCGCCTCGGCCTCGACCTCAACATTGCGGATATTGATCAGGCCGAAGCCGGAAAAACCATTCGTCCTGGTGTAGGGGTAGACATCGGCATTGAACGAGATGGTCGCCCCGATCGGGGAGAGAAGGTCATGCTTTGGCCTTGTTCCACCCACATATGCGAGGCGATTACGGTACGGCTCTGCGCTAGGGTGGGGTTGGTGAGCAGCCAGCGTGAGCGGCCATCATCGCGGCTATAAGGATCGGCCTTGATCATGGCGCGGAAGCGGTGGCCCTGCGGCGGCTGGTTCTGCCAGAGTTGGCGAAGGAGTAGGGTCTGATGTGTCATGATTAGTTAAGTATATCATAGCTGTCAATAGGTTGTGATAAGTTGAAGCTCGGGCCTGTTTCACATTCGGGGGAGTACGCGAGTAAACCTGGCTATCCTGTCTGACAGCCCTTTGCTGGCATAACTCTTGCTCATCTACAATGCCCAACCCCTATCAGAGGGCGGTAATATCCCTTGCCCGGCACATTTTTAACTTTCAACCCCGTCGGTGGCAGGGATTTTGCCTTGACAAGAGCGGGTGTAAGTGATACCCTTATCGTGCAGAATCAAAGCCCTTAAAATGGGGGTGCAAGGTTGGCAGGTAAACCATCCCCCATGATATATGCGTAAAAGGAGGAGTATAGCTATGGAAGATTACCGGGGCGACCAGTATGGGGAGTACAATCGCCGCGCCTGGCAGGGCTACGGCTCAGGTGATGGTGAGCAACCCCCACCCGACCTCAGCAGCATCGCCATCGTCGCGCTGGCTGCTGGCATCGCCAGCCTGATCGGTCTGATCATCGTCTGGCTCGGCAAGCTGGGCCAGCCGAAGGATGAGAAGAAGCTGCAACAGATCATCGAAGCGGCCACCGCTGGCAAGCTCGACGAGTGGGCAGGCCGGGGTAGCAGCAAGAAGCTGGCCCGTGCGATGCACCGCACCGCTACCCAGGCAGGCGATGTGGCTGGCACCGTCGGCGAACGCGCTGGCGAACTGGGCAAAGAAGCGGGCAAGCGCGCCGCCGAGCTTAGCAAGGAAGCAGGCAAACGCATCGGCCAAACCGTCGAGGATGTGACCTCTAGCCGTGAGGTAAAGAAAGCCGCCCGCCAAGTCAGCGACATCCGCGATCATCTTGCCGAGATGATTGACAACATTGACCTCGGCGAGTATCAAGGCAAGGGGCGCAAGCGGGCGGCCACCCTGCGCAAGCGCGCTGAGCAGATGCTCGCCTCGCTCGAAGTCGAAAACCGCACCGGCAAGGTGCGTAAAGCGGTCGAGCAGCAGGCTAAGGAACTGGGCAAGGCGATTGATGAAGCCAATCTGGGCGACCAGGCTGGCCGCCTCGCTGCCCGCGCTCGTGACGCGATCAGCAGCATTGACGTCGGTCAGGCCCTCAGCGATGCTGGCGAGTTGGTTGGCAAGAAAGCAAAGGAGATCGAACACGACAGCCGTGGCCTACGCCGCGATGCGGGCAAGCTGGCGAAGAAGGCGGGCAAAGAGGGCGGCACCTGGCTGAGTGCGATTACCGACGCAGTTGGCTCATTCTTTGAGGACTTCAGCAAGAAGACCCTCCCCGAACTGACCAAAGCTGCGGGCAAGGCTGGTGAGCAGGTGCGCGGCCAGGTCGTCCTCCCCACCGCCGAGTACGTGCGCAAGGAAGCAATCCCTAACGTCAGCGATGCGGCTGGCAATGTTGCCGAGTACGTGCGCAAGGAAGCGATCCCCAACGTTGCCGATGCGGCTGGCAATGTCGCTGAATATGTGCGCAAGGAAGCAATTCCCAATGTTACTGATGCGGCTGGCAATGTCGCTGGGTTCGTGACCGAGACCGC
>QHBQ01000011.1:6567-6779 GCA_003243865.1 Candidatus Chloroheliales bacterium
GCGGTTGGCAGCGCGGCGCAGAATGTCGGCGAGGCGGTCGGCGGTATCTTCCACCACAACGGCCGCCACCATAGCGGCAACATCATCAGCAACGTCGGCGACACCACTGGCAAGGCGCTGGTCACTGCTGGTCGCGCCACCAAACAGGCCACCAACGATACCATCTCGACCATCTTCTGGCTGACTGCGGCGGGTGCGGCGCTTGTCTTCCT
>QHBQ01000242.1 GCA_003243865.1 Candidatus Chloroheliales bacterium
AACACGCTCGACCGCTACGGCCTGATCTACACCCTGGCGAACAGCGGCGCGACCAAGGCCCGCTTCAAGCAGATCCGCCAGCTTGCGGGCATGCGCGGCCTGATGGCTGACCCCAGCGGACGCATCATCCCGCTGCCGATTCGCTCCAACTTCCGTGAGGGCCTGACCGTGCTGGAATACTTCGTCTCCACTCACGGCGGGCGCAAGGGTCTGGCCGACACCGCGCTGCGCACGGCGGACGCTGGCTACCTCACCCGCCGCCTGGTGGACGTGGCCCAGGATGTGGTCATCAACATCGAGAACTGCGGCACCGAGAAAGGCGTCTGGTTCGATGAGCGCCAGCTACGCGACAACGCCGACAGCGTGGCGCTGCGTATCATCGGGCGTTACCCGGTCGAGGCAATCGTCAACCCCACCACTGGCGAGATCATCGTCAATGTTGGGGAGGAAATTGACGAGGACAAGGCCAGGGCAATGAAGGATGCGGGCATCACCCGCGTGCAGGTGCGCACCCCGCTGCTCTGCGACGCGCATCACGGCATCTGCCAGATGTGCTTTGGCCGCTCGCTGGCCGACGGCAAGATGGTCAAGCTCGGCGAGGCGGTTGGCATCATCGCTGCCCAATCAATCGGCGAACCCGGCACCCAGCTAACCCTGCGCACCTTCCACACCGGCGGTGTTGCTGGTGTCGCCGGTGAGGACATCACCCAGGGCTTGCCCCGCGTCGAGGAACTGTTCGAGGCGCGCGTGCCGAAGGGCTTTGCCATCCTCAGCGAGATAGAAGGCGAAGTGAACATCGTGGAGGAGGACGGCATTCGCAAGCTGACCGTGGTCAACAGCGAGGTCTACTCCGAGGAGCACCCGCTGCCGCAGTACGCTGAACTGGCGGTCAAGGATGGCGACAACGTCAGCAGCGGGCAGGTGCTGACCCGCAACCGCGCCACCGATGGTGAGCATCCTGACCTGGTGGCGGGCATAGATGGTAAGGTCATCGTTGACCAGGAGCGCAAGATGCTGACCGTGCGCAACGAGTCGCGCGACACCCGCGAGTACCAGATCCCGCACAGCGCCCAGCTCGAGGTGCAGAACGGCGACCGCGTCACGCCCGGCCAACCGCTGACCAAGGGGCCGAAGAACCCCCAGGAGATCCTGCACATCCAGGGCCGCGAGGCGGTGCAGCGCTATCTGGTGGACGAGGCCCAGCGCGTCTACCGCGCCCAGGGCGTGAACGTTCACGACAAGCACATCGAAATCATCATCCGCCAGATGCTGCGCAAGGTCAGCGTGGACACTTCCGGCGACACTGAACTGCTCCCTGGCGAGATGACCGACCGCTTCAGCTTCGAGGAAATCAACGCCCGCATCCTGGCCGAGGGCGGCGAACCGGCCACCGCTCACCCCATCCTGCTCGGCATCACCAAGGCCAGCCTGAACACTGAGAGCTTCCTCAGCGCCGCCTCGTTCCAGGAGACCACCCGCGTGCTGACCGAAGCGGCGATCAATGGCAGCGTTGACCGACTGCGCGGGCTGAAGGAGAACGTAATCATCGGCAAGCTAATCCCGGCAGGCAGCGGCCTCGCCGCCCGCCTGGAGAAGCAGCAGCAGATGGTTGCCACTGGCACCGACATTGACCAGTACCTCGGCGACGGCAACGCCGCCCGCGCCGAGGCGACCGCCGACCTGGAGATGCACCTGGCGCTCGAAGATGCGGGCGGCGAGTTCAACGTCGGCGACAACAATGGCGAACTCGACCCCGACGGCCTCGCCGCACTGATGGCGGCGATCAGCAACTCGCCGCACGGCCTGTTCGGCGGTGACGAGCCGGAGAACGCTGGCCTCGAACCGCTCGACTCGCAGGGCAACCTGGCCGATGAGGATGAGATTGAGGTTGGGGAGAAGGAAATCGTTTAATCCGCATAGTTCAGCAAATAATAAGAGGAGGGTCAGGGTTGTAGCCCTGGCCCTCCTCTTTGTTTTGCCCCCGCCAACCCCGACGCCTGGCAGATCCTCTTGACGATAGCCAGAGCCGAGCTATATAATGCCTCTGCAAATTGCCTCAAGCGAAAGGTCGAATCTGATTGCCGGGTTATCTTCACCGCGTTCTACAGAGCTTTAGCTGGTTGAAGCATCCTTATCAGTGGCTGCTGGTGCTGGGGCTGCTGACGTTCTCGATTGCCCTGGGGGTATCGGCGTACCGCGAACCGGCCCACCTCGACCTTATCATGGGCGGTAACGACGGCCAGTTCATCAGAAACACGAACGGCCCGGCCATAGTTGCCCCGACCAGCGCTATTCGCTGGCTACGCGGTCATAGCGTCATATCCATCGCCGGCCTGAGCGCCAACCATCCATATACCCTTAGTATGTTCTTGGGCGGCGACAGCGCCAAAATGGGAAACCGCGCATACTACACAATCATTGTTAACGGCTACCGCTATCCTGCTTTTCCCCTAACCGGACCCCGCTGGCGAACGTGGCGTATTGAAAAGGATCTGGTCAAGAATGGCGAGTTGAATATAGTTTTTAGCTCCCCTACGTACCTTAACATGATCTGGTACTATGGCCTGAGTATTAGTAACCTTAAGCTTACTCCTGCTACCGACCCTGGACAGGTGATGACCGAATATTCGGAACTCGACTGGCGCAATGTTGCCTACCTCGCCGCGATTGCGCTACTAGCCTATAGCTTCTTCGCGGCGGTGCGGCGTTGGCTTATGCTGGCTGCTCTGCTAGCTAGCATAATCGTGGCGGTTGTACTAGCCAATTTGCTTGCCACCAACCGGCCGCTCTTTGTGGTCTACGCCAGCAGCATTGCGCTCGGCTTGCTGCTGCTAAGGCTAGCATTGCCAATGCTGGTTGGCAGCGGGCGGCAACCACGTCTCGCGCTCTGGCTGTTCCTACTCACCCTGGCTGCCGCCCTGCTGTTCGCTCTACCGGACATCCAGAGTGGCGATAATTATTTTAAGTATCTAACCGCCGAGTCCCTGTTGCTACGCGGCAGCCCAAAGCTACCCTCGCCAATACTCGACCTGGGCAACCAGTATTCGCGTTATGCGCTGGGCCATTCGATCGCCGACCTGCCGCTGCTGGCAATTGGCTGGGCGATCGAGCAGCTCAATGGCGCAACGCCGCTGATCCGCCAGTCGTTCGTTAATCTGCTCAACCCCATCCTCAGCGCGATTGGCGTCGCCCTACTCTTCCTCTGCGCCCGCCGCCTTTTCTCCAGTGAACGTTTGGCGGCTGCCCTCAGCCTGATCTATTTTTTCGCCACCTTTGCGCTGGTCTACGCAGTACAGGACTGGACCGAACCGCTGCTGGCTACCCTGCTGCTATTTGCGTTCTACTCAATGCTGCGCGTGTTCGCGCCTCTGGCACCCGACCGACTCAAGTGGCTGCTCATCGCTGGCTTTGCGCTCGGCTATATGCTCTTCACTAAGGAAGAGTTCGTTATTGTTGTTGCCATCTTTGGCCTGTGGTGGCTGCTGCGGCGTGGCAGTGAGTTGCGCCGCGCTGCTATAGCCTGGCACAGGCTGATCGCCGCCCTCTTCTTCGAGGGTTTGCGATTGGCTGCGCCGGTGGCGGCCTTCTATGCGCTCGATCTGTCCTACAATTACTTGCGCAACGGCACCCTGTTTGCCTCTAGCTACATCAATTCAAAAATTATCGCCTTCGACCACCCGCTGCTGGCTGGCTTGTACGGCCTGCTGTTCAGCAGCGGCAAGGGTCTGGTGGTGTTTGCCCCGCCAGTCTTGCTCTGCCTGTGGGCGGCGGCGAAGTTCTGGTGTACCCGCCACTGGGAGGCGGGGCTGATTGGCGTCCTCTTCTCGGCCCTGCTGATTTTCTATTCTGTCTACTTCTTCTGGGATGGTGGCAGCAGTTGGGGGCCGCGTTTTTTGCTGCCATTCCTCCCCTTGCTAATGCTGGTTAGTGGCGCAGCGTTGCAGAGTTGGCCGCACTGGCGGCCTAGCCAGCGCTGGCTCTACGCCGGGTTGGTGGTGGCTGGGGCGGTGATTTCGGTGCCTGGCCTACTAACTCCGTTCTGGGGCGATTGGATCTATGGCTATCAAAACCAGGGACTTATCCTATGGGGAGAACTAAGCAACTTCTCGCCCTTCTACTCACCCATTGCTCACGCATGGGAGATGCTCTGGCGCGGGTACGTTCAGCCGTTTGCCATGTTCCAGCTTTCCTACTACCACTTCCCCGCCATTGCCGATCATCTTGTTCCCGGCCTGCTTATCGCCCTTATTGGCGTTGCCGCAGTGCAAGTGGCTCGCATCTATGCTACTCGCCCTCTTCAGTCCGCCGCCATCGCTGACGAAGCACCTCAGCTTGCTCAAGTCGCTCACGTCGAATCTGCTACAGCTGGCTGATTCGCTATATCTCACCATCGTAGTAGCAGCATTACGTTTAGGGTAAGGAAGTAATCGAACTTCTAGGCTTGACTCCGTGATAGAAAACACCCGAGGCGACTACAAAGCTGTGTTCCTTGTTCAACATCACCTTGTCCAGATATTTGAGCGGGCTGAACAGCAGCCGACCTAGCTCCTTGGCTTTCATGTAGCGAGTAGGGGCGATGTGCAAGCGGGCAGAGTCGAATGTGCCATCAATGTCGGCTGCCGTTGCGGTAACCTCGGTCAATATCCAGGTCAGCATCGAGCCGGGTCCGTTGCATACTCCAACCTCCTGCTCCTCAAAATTGCGGAACATTGAACGCAACCCGGAGATGGTATAGCGGTAATAGTCGCCAGGGTCGGCATGGTAGGGCTGGAGGAACGGTACCTCCATGTAGAATGTGCCACCCGGCTTCAGCAGGCGTTCCACCTCGGCAGTTACGAGCCACGGTTGCGCCAGGTGTTCGTAGACGGCAATTGCCACCACCGCATCAAAAGAGCCGTCCTTGAAGGGCAGAACGTGGGCATCAGTGATCACTGTGGTAGTGTGAGTTGGTATTACATCTATGTTGACCACATTGGGCGCATATGCCTGCATTCCGCCGCCGATGTTGAGGATGCGAGCCTCTGATCCCAGCGATGCGACTAGACTTGGCACGCGGGCAACATGTTCGGGGCTGAGATAGGTGGGATAATAATAAGCGTCGATTCGCTGCTGTATCCAGCCAGGAAGCTGCCCACTGCGGCGGGCGAGCATATACACCAGCAGGTAAAAGCCGAGCGGTAGACTGACCAACGCGAGTGTGGCTGCGCCAATAGCCGAGAGACATCCGCCACCTTGCTTGGATTTAGACATTCAGATTTGACCTGCCCTTTCTCTGCTGCTGCTTTACTAGGATGATTAGCTGCTCAATGAGAGATTACTATCAACTACCGAGTCAACTTGTGTGCCGATTATAAGGTAAAGGCTTGAGCCATGTCAACGCTCTGCCCGTCTCCATAACTTGACAAGCAGGGTTCCACCTTCTATAATTCAATAACGAAATTAGTGGATAGCAAACAGGAGGGTTAGCAGTTTGAAGAAACTGGCTTGGCTGGAGAAGTTGCTCGTAGATCACTGGCAGACCGTGCAATCGGTCAGCACAGCGCTGGTGCGTTTTCCCACCGGGGAGACCTGGAAGAAGACCCCCGCGCTGCTGAAGCTGCGCCGCTACCTGAACGCCAAACGCGCGCTGCAAGCGATGGAGCGCGGCCAGGCCAAAGTTACCACCTTCCCCACCTATCTGACCATTGACCCGTTCAGCGCCTGCAACCTGCGCTGCCCGCTGTGTCCCACCGGCAACGGCTCGAACACGCTGAAGAAGGGGCTGCTGCAGGTTGATATGTTCCGCCACATCGTTGACGAGATGGGTACCTATCTCTATAATATTGATCTGTTCAACTGGGGCGAGCCGCTGCTGAACAAGGACATCTATGAGATGATCGCCTATGCTCACAAGCGCCACATCCTCACCTCGATCAGCAGCAACTTCCACTTTTTCGACGAAGCAGCCGCCGAGAAGATGGTCAATTCCGGGCTGGATTATCTCATCCTCAGCATTGATGGGGCAACCCAGGAGACCTACGAGAAGTATCGGGTAGGCGGCGACCTCGAAGTCGTGATTAACAACGTGCGCACCCTGGTGCAGACGCGCAAGCGGCTGGGCAAGAAGACCCCTTACATATTCTGGCAATTCCTGGTATTCCGCCACAACGAACACGAAATCGAGCAGGCGCGCGAGCTTGCGTTGGGCCTGGGCGTTGACGAGTTCAAGGCCGAGTACGCCTATCTGCCAGTAGGCACGCGCGAGGAAGGCGAACGCTGGATTCCACGCCAGGAGCAGTACACCCGCTATAGCCTGAAGGAGCTTGAAGTTATCTGGGCAACGAAGGAGGCAGAGGAGCGGGAGCGTGCGGCACGAGAGGCCGCCGAGCAGGAGCGTCTGCTGGAGGAGCGTACCCGTGAAGCCCACGCGGCTAATGAGCGGCTGCGCAACGAGCGCAACAGCGGCGCTGCCCCCAGCGCGATGCCGGGTCGTGGCCCTGGTGCCGCGCTTGAATTGCTGCTCGCCAAGCCGGTTGCGGTTGCCGCGCCACTGCGCCGCCGCCTGGCGAATTGCTCCTGGCTCTACATTACCACTACCGTCAACGCCGATGGCAAGGTCTACCCCTGTTGCGTGACCACCCAGAAGGAAGACATGATCGGCGACTTGAAGAAGAGCGATGGCATAACCACGCTGTGGAACAGCGACACATACCAGGCGGCGCGGCTCTACAGCACGCGCGAAATCGAAACCGGCATTGAAACCGTCTGCCACCGCTGCCCGCTTGCGCCCGCGCCGGGGCAAATCGGGTAGGAATAGCCATCAGGCAAAAAGCATGGGTCATCCCGGATTTTGTGGGAAGCCGCGGGCAGCACGATCCTAAGCCCCCAGCGGGGGTTGGGGGAGAAATCTCGCACTGTGACCATGCTGACCCCTAGCACTATTGCTTGTCGCAAATCGAAAACGGCTACGATGAGCATCTAGCTGGGGCAGCATTTCTCCCCCAACCCCCGCTGGGGGCTTAGTTGGTTGCTGGTCAAGATTCTCCCTCCAACCCCCGCTGGGCTTTTTGCCAACCTGATTTTGCGCTGTATCCGCTTCCTTGCCACCCGCCCCGCTTATCGGTTATAATAGCCCTTGCAAGTTGCAGACGCGCCTATTCCGCTCCGGACAGGCCCTGCGCGGCGGGA
>QHBQ01000348.1 GCA_003243865.1 Candidatus Chloroheliales bacterium
GATATGGCTGCGGTGCATGGTGGAGGTGGCGTCAGTACCTTCGGTGCCGTCATCCTCGTAATAGCTGAGTTCGAGGGTGATGTCGAGGCTGCCGTAGCGGCGGGGGGCGAGCATCAGGCGCAGGTAGCGGGTTGCACCTGGCTCCAGGCGGTCGAGGCCGACCAGCAGCCCCCGCTCCGCGTCGGCATAGTAGGGCAAATCGTAGGTGTCGGGACGGGGCGGCAGACGCAGTTCGAGGTTGCCTACCGCGTGTTCGCCTCGATTAGACACCGCCAGAACCAGACCACTGGGGGTGGAGGAATTGCTGATATGGGTCTGTTGCGGCTTGACCTCGATCGGCTCGTCGCCTTGCACCTGGTGGGCTAGCATATCGCTAAGGGTACGCCATTTGCTGAGCCAGGTAGTGAATAGGGTATTCTCCTCGGCGGTAAGCGTGTCGCGGCTGTGCCGCTCGATGCGGGCAAGGCTGCGGGCCAGTTCAAGCTGATGCCGCTGCCGCTCATCGGCGGGTAGGTCAGGGGTGAACAGTACGCTGACCTGGTCGAGCAATCCCTCGTATAGCGCCATCACTGAGGCGAAGCGGGCGAGGCTGCCGCCTTGTTGCGTCGGCTGCGGCGGCTGATTGTAGCGCGGGCGCTGCTGGTAAGCGTCTGGGGGGGGCGGCGACGATGGTGGGTATGGTTGGGGCTGGCCCACATTGCGTGGCGGGTTGTAGTCGGGCGTAGGGTAGGGGCTGCGCTGGGGGTAGCCCTGGCCGTAGGCGTTGGGCGAGTAACTACCCTGGCCTGGGCCGCTGTTCGGGTTGTAGGTGCGCGGCTGATAATTGGGCGGCCGCTGGTAGCCGGGCTGCTGCTCCGGCCCGTAATTAGAGCGGGGCGGCGGTTGCTGGTAGTTGGGCCGCTGGTAGGGCTGCTGCTGCGGCCCGAAAGATGGGCGCGGGGGGTAGCCTTGCTCCTGACCGTAGGGCGGGCGCGCCGGATTACCCTGCCCCTGCTCCGGCGGGTACTGGTTGGGCCGCGGATAATCGGGCTGGTAGCCAGGCGGCTGGTAGCTGCCACCTGGTGCATAGGGGGTGCGTGGCTGCGCGGGCGGCGGGTAGGCGGCAGGTCGCTGGTAGGGCTGCTCCGGCGCAGGCGCGGTGGGGCGGGGATAGCGGGCCTGCTGCTGATAACGGGCGGCGGCGAAACGAGCCTGCTCGGCGCTGACCTGCGGCGCGATGTTGGGGAAGTCCTCCACCAGCTTACGTAGTTCTTCGTCAATATCCGGCAGACTACCCGGCAAGGTCTTTGCCCGCATCATCGCGCCGAGCACGCCAGGCGGGTCGCCGAGCAGGTGCGCGGCGGCGGCGGCGCAGAGCGGCGCTTTGCGCCCTGCGTCCACCACCTCATTGAGCGTGGCAATCAGGCGACGGTCAACCCCGTGATTGCGCCAGTAGGCGACCGCCAGGTTCCAGCGCAGGCCGGGCAGCCGCGAACCCATCGTCACCGCCTGCTCCAGCAGTTGCTCGGCCAGTTCGCTCCGTTCGCGCCCGCCCAGCGCCAGCAGGGTGGCGGCCCGGTTGTAGAGGATGACGTGGCGGAAGGCGGGGTTGGCGTTGAGCATCTCCGCCTGCTTGAATTGGTCGAGCGCGCCCTCGTAGTTGCCCGCCTTATACATATCAATCCCGCCCTGGATGAAGGGGAAGAGTTGATACGGCACGTTGGTGCTGCGTTGCGGGTCGTTAGGGGTCATCTTGTGTTCGAGCCATGCCTGCGGAGTGCGTACCGGGCCGAGGTGGGCGAGGGCCTCCTCGTCGTCTTCATCGCTATCGGTGGGCTGGCTGCCTTCTTCCGGCTCAGTCGGCGTGGCGGCCTCAGCTGGTTGGTCGGCTGGGCTGGCCGCGGTAGCGGCGGTTGGTTCGAGGTCGAATTTGGCGTTGCTCTGCCGCTCTAGCTCGGCCTCGAGGCGGTAGTTCTGCCAGGTGTTGCGTCGCTCCGGGTTGAGCAGCAGCGGGTCAATATAGTTGCGCGCTTCGGCGAACAGGTTCTTGTAATCCTGGTGCCGACCCTGAGCCAGCAGGATGCGGGCGCGGGCGCGGAAGAAGTCGAACAGCAGATTGTTGCGCAGGTTCTGGTGGTTGTTGGCGGTGAGCAGGATGAGGGTGTGGTACGGCTCCAGCGCGTCATCGGCCTCCTCAGCGATGTCGTTGAAGCCGAAGCTGCCCTGTTCGGCGCGCAGCTCAGTTAGGGCATTGAGGTAGATCTGCAGTGCCACCCGCACCAGGGTCAGGCTGGTGCTGTTCAGCGGCATCAGGCTGTTGCGGGTGCGGAAGCAATCGAGCGCGCTGAGGGTATATTCGATGCGTTCGCGTGAGGTCAGGTTGGGTGCAGACTCGCCCATGCTGGTGCAGTAGTTGCCCAGCGCGGTCAGCGCCTTGACCTCGATATCGCTGCTAGCCTGCTCCGGGAACCGTTCCAGTAGCTCAATCAGATGTTTCGCATATACCAGGTTAAGCCGCGTCTTCTCCAGGCCAACCGAGCTATAGACCCTGTTCCAGATTTGTTGCGTGTAGTAAAGAAGTTCGTGGTAGCTGCCGTAGTTCACTTCCAGTGGGGATTGCTCCAAATCGTGCTGCACCTGGTCGCGCACCATTGCCTTGATACTAGCCATATTCACTTTGTCCCTTCCGTTCGGGTGCGCCAGGTTTACGCCGCAACCGGCAAACACCCGCGCCCCAATATTAGCAGGAGTTACGGAGTGCAGCAGGGCGAAAAACGGTTTGCCCCTACAAAACACACTCAGTCTGACGCCACTGCGTAACTCCTAATTAGAAAAAACGCTACACATTTTGCTCATCGCTGCCGCTGCCGCCTGTGTCGTCTTGCCAGCCCTGTTCGCCGATGAGCGGGACGAACATACATGGGATCAAACTCTTCTCGATCAGCGCTCCACCTTCACGCCTGAGCGCCAGTAGCATTTGCTGTTGGTTACTGCCAACTGGGATTACCAGCCGTCCTCCGTCCTTCAACTGCGCGGCAAGGGCTTCAGGCACTACGGGCGCGCCCGCTGTCACCAGAATAGCATCGAAAGGCGCGGCGTTGGGCCAACCTTTGCTGCCATCGCCAACGGCAAGGTGCAATTTGCTTGCCATATTGTACCCCAAGTTGCTGATGTTTTGCAAGCCCCTGGCGCTAAGTTCCGCCACTCTTTCGATCGAGTAAACCTCAGCCGCCAGTTCCGCCAGCACCGCCGTCTGGTAGCCGCTGCCGGTGCCGACCTCCAGCACCTGCTCGACGCCCTGCAACTCCAGCAGTTCGCTCATAATCGCCACCATATAGGGCTGGGAGATAGTCTGGCCCTGGGGCAGGGGCAGGGCGCGGTCCTCGTAGGCGGCAGGCCACAACTCGCGGGGCAGGAAGCGGTGGCGGGGGACGCGCTCCATCGCGGCCAGCACGCGCGGGTTACGGATACCGCGCCCCGCCAACTGGCTGCTGACCATCTCGCGCCGC
>QHBQ01000163.1 GCA_003243865.1 Candidatus Chloroheliales bacterium
ATCGAGGCGTTGGCGAGCCGCGTCAGCACCATCTTGCGCAGGCGGATATCCTCATGCAACAATTCGGTATAGTTGCGCTCGGCGAACCAGCGCGATTGGTGTTCGGTGGTGATGCCGAGGCGAAAACCGATCGGATTTACCTTTCGACCCAAACTAGACCCCCTCCCTATCCTCTACTACAACGGTAATGTGGCTCATCCGCTTCATGATGCGGTCGCCGCGCCCCTTGGCGCGGGCCATATAACGCTTGATGGTCGGCCCTTTGTTGGCGAAGATCTCGCTAACGAAGAGATCGGCGGGGTCAAGCTGGTAATTGTTCTCCGCATTGGCAACCGCGCTAGCAAGGCAGGCGCGAACGTCGCGGGCGGCGTGCTTGGGCAGGAACTGGAGGATGTCCAGCGCCTCCTGTACCGATCTGCCGCGCACCACATCCACCACCAGCCCCACCTTCTGCGGTGAGCTGCGGACAAACTTGGATACGGCTCTGACCTTCATGCATAACTCCTCTTGAAATTGCAGATTTTAGATTGTGGACGGCAGGCTTTGGGCGAACGACGGTTCGCCCTACGAACACCCTATCCTTCATCTTTAATCTTTAATCTTTAGTCCCGCTACTTGACGCGAGTTGAACGTTCAGCGTGCGCGTGGCCGCGGAAGTGACGGGTGGGCGAAAACTCACCCAGCTTATGGCCGACCATGTTCTCAGTGACGTAGACCGGCACGTGCTTCTTGCCATCATAGACGCCGATGGTGTGACCGACCATCTGTGGGAAGATGGTGGATGCCCGCGACCAGGTCTTCAGCACCTTCTTGGTGTTGGTGCGATTCATCTCCTCGATGCGATGCAACAGCCGCTCCTGAATAAACGGCCCCTTCTTGGTTGACCTGCTCAATCTATACCTCCTGGCTGTACTGGGGGCAAGTTCGACCTACTCCCCCTCCCCACCTCCCCCTTTGGGGAGGGGTTCTAGTTACTTCTTATGACGGCTACGCACGATCATGTTGTCGGTGCGCTTGTTGTTGCGAGTGCGTGCGCCGAGCGCGGGCTTGCCCCAGGGGGTCTGCGGCACGCCGCCAATTGGGGCGCGGCCCTCGCCGCCGCCATGGGGATGGTCGCGCGGGTTCATTACGCTGCCTCGCACCTCGGGGCGGAGGCCCATCCAACGAGCGCGACCGGCCTTGCCGATGTTCTCGTTCTCATGGTCAAGGTTGCTGACCTGACCGATTGTCGCCATGCACTCTACGTTGATGAGGCGAACCTCGCCGCTAGGCATACGCACCTGAGCGTAGCTCTCGTCGCGGGCCATCAGTTGGGCGGAGGTGCCAGCGCTGCGCACCAGTTGCCCGCCCCGCCCCCGCTGCATCTCGATGTTGTGGATCTGGGTGCCGAGCGGTAGGTTGCGCAGTGGCATCGCGTTGCCGACCCGAATGTCGGAGCCGGGGCCAGCCTGCACCGTGTCGCCCACGCGCAGGCCGTTAGGGGCGAGGATGTAGCGCTTCTCGCCATCAGGGTAATGAATCAGCGCGATACGAGCCGAGCGGTTCGGGTCATACTCGATGGTGGCAACCTTGCCGGGGATGCCTGGCTTGTTGCGCTTGAAGTCTATGATGCGATAGAACTTCTTGTTGCCGCCACCGCGATGGCGGGTGGTGATACGACCCTGGTTGTTACGGCCCGCCTTGCTCTTCTTGATCACCAGCAGCGACTTCTCCGGGCGGTCGGTGGTGATGTCCTCGAAGGTGGAGACCGTCATCGTGCGTACCCCAGGCGAGGTTGGATTAAACTTCTTTAGTGGCATGGTTTCTCTCCTCTAGTCTGGCAGGGCGTGCGCCACACGCCCCTACGAGCGCGCTCCTGGTGTTGCCTTAGACCTCTTCAAAGGCTTCAATGCGCTGGCCGGGGATCAGGGTGACGATCGCCTTCTTCTGCGCCGCGCTGAAACCGGCGCGGCGGCTGGTGCGGCGGTTGCCAGCGCGCTTGCGCGGCACGTTGATGATGTTCACGGCAGTGACATTCACACCAAAGATTTGCTCCACTGCGTCCTTGACCATCTCCTTATTGGCTTCGTGAGCCACCTCGAAGATGTACTTGCTCATTGTCATCAGGTGGGTGTTCTTCTCGGTCAGCACCGGGCGGCGAATTACGTCAAACAGGTTCACGCTTAAGCCTCGCTCTCTGTATCGCCCGCATCGGCGGCGGGGCTGGTAGTGCGCTTGCCGCGCTTGGGCTTGACCACTTTCTCAGTCTCTAGCTCGGCGGCGGCTTCGGCCGCGGGAGCGGCCTCGATGTTGTCGGCGACAATCTCGCCATCCGCTGCGCCGCTGAGTTCGGGAAGTGCGATGTCCTCATTGCCGGTGCTGCTGAGTTCGGGAAGCGCCTCATCCTCATCACCTACGCTGCTAGCTTCAATAAGTGTATCGTCCTTAGATGTAGCGGCAGACACGCCGTCGCCATTGGTGCTGACATAGGCGGGGTTGCCGTCATCAGCCAGGATCTCGCCGATAGTGTCGAGTGAGCCGACGGTCATCAGGATGCGCTCGTACTTGAGCATATCCACCAGGCTGAGGTACTGGGCGAAGGTGAGCTTGCAATCGGCAAGGTTGCCAGCAGCGCGGTAGACGTTCTCCATCCGTTCCGGCAGCATCACCAGGGTGCGCTGGCCGCCGAGATTGAGGCTATCGAGCAGGGCTAGCATNGCCTTGGTGCGCGGCTCAAGCTCGTCGAGGTTNTCGATGATGACGATTTGACCATCTTGAGCCTTGGCGCTGAGGGCCGAGCGCATCGCCAAACGGCGCATCTTGCGCGGCATTGCCTGTTCGTAGCTGCGCGGGTGCGGGCCAAAGATTACGCCACCGCCGCGCCACTGCGGGGAGCGGCGCGAACCCTGGCGCGCATTGCCNGTACCCTTCTGGCGGTAGGGCTTGCGCCCGCCGCCGCGCACATTGCCGCGGGTGAGGGTATTGTGGGTGCCGAGGCGGGCGTTCGCCTGCTGGCGCACCACCGCCTGATGCAGCACCGCCACGTTCGGTTCGATGCCGAAGATATAGTCGCTCAGTTCAAGCGTATCTACCACTTCACCGGCTAGGTTATAAACCTGTGCTTGCATACTAACTGTAACTCCGTTTCTATGTGCTTTAGGTCGGAGATTAAAGATTGAAGACTAAAGATTAAAGAAGAAAACGGCAAGGTAACTATCATCTATAATCTATAATCTATTATCTTTGATCTCATCCCTTCCGCCGATGCGGGGCAATCGCCTTGCGCACCACAATGAGGCCCTCGGCAGCGCCAGGGACGGCGCCGCGCACCAGTAGCAGGTTGCGATCGGCGTCCACGCGCACGATGCGCAGGTTGCGCTGGGTAACGCGGTCGTTGCCCATCCGCCCTGCCATGCGCAGGCCCAGGTAGACGCGCCCTGGGGTGGTGCCGGAACCAATCGAGCCAGCGCGGCGTAGGCGGTCCGACTGGCCGTGGGTCTTGGGGCCGCCACGAAAGTGGTGGCGCTTGACCACACCGGCGAAGCCCTTGCCCTTGCTCACACCAATCACATCCACCAGCTCACCCTCATCGAAGAGGCTGGCATCGAGCTTTTCGCCGATGTTGTGTTCGCTGGCGCTATCGGTGCGGAACTCGCGCAGGTGGCGGAGCAGCGGCGCGTTCTTATCGCCCTTGCGCAGATGCCCGGCCTTTGGCTTGTTGACCCGCTGCTCTTCGACTTCCTCGAAACCGAGCTGCACCGCAGCATAGCCATCCTTGCTGTCGGCAGTCTTCACCTGGGTGACGTAGCAGGGGCCGACTTGCAGCACGGTCACGCCGCTGACAATACCACTGCTATCGAAGACCTGGGTCATGCCCAGCTTTCTACCCAACAATGCATCAATCATCTTAACTCTCTTTCGGCGTCTCAGGTTGGCTGGCCGGCCAATTGCTGACTGGCTGCGCTCTGGCGGACGCTCGCGACCGCGGCAGATAAACCGGGGCGCGATGCTGGCAGCCCCGCCGAATTCACTGGCGTGGGCCGACATACAGAAACTCTACAGCTTAATCTCGATGTCCACGCCAGCGGGCAGGTTCAGGCGCATTAGCGCGCTAATCGTCTTCTGGCTCGGCTCGACCACATCAATCAACCGCTTGTGGGTGCGCACCTCGAACTGCTCCTGCGAGTCCTTGTCAATGAAAGGTGAGCGAATCACGCTGTAGCGCTCGATGCGGGTTGGCAGCGGGATCGGCCCGGCAACCTTCGCGCCGGTGCGTTCAGCGGTCTCCACAATTTGCAGCGCCGACTGGTCGAGTATCTTGTGGTCATACGCCTTGAGACGGATACGTATCCTCTGTTTCGCCATCTGTTCTCCCTACTGCACTGATGCAGTTGTTATGAGTTGAACTCCGACCCGACCTCATCTCCACGAGACGTTCTAGCGGGTTTACACAAACGGAGGGCGCTACGCTTGGGGCGCAGCGCCCTGAGTGCTACTTCAGTCAATGATTTTGGTAACCGCGCCAGCACCAACCGTGCGCCCGCCCTCGCGGATGGCGAACCGCAGCCCTACCTCTAGCGCCACTGGCACGATCAACGTCACGTCCATCTGCACGTTGTCCCCTGGCACCACCATCTCCATCCCTTCAGGCAGCTTGATTGCGCCCGTCACATCTGTGGTGCGGATGTAGAACTGCGGTCGGTAGCCGTTGAAGAACGGCGTGTGCCGCCCCCCCTCGTCCCGCGATAGCACGTA
>QHBQ01000168.1 GCA_003243865.1 Candidatus Chloroheliales bacterium
AGCGAATAGCCCAGCAGCAGCCCGACAATGCTCAGGTCGGGCGGGTTGCCCAGCCACTTCACCGCCGCCCCCTCACCGGCCCAGAAGCTGCCGAATGATACCAGCATCAGCCCCACCCCAAACTTGAGCGCATTCTCCGGCACCCGCGCCAGTGGTGCGCGCAGCAGCAGCCCAGCAATCATTACCAGCGCCGCCGCCGCCCCCGCGCCAATGAAGGCCGGTAGCCAGGTAGAGTTATCCTTTGCGCCCGTGCCAAACGAAATGATGATGAAAGCGACCTCCAGACCCTCGAGCAGCACGCTCTTGTAGCTCACCGCGAATCCCAGCTTATCAAAGCTGCCCGGCGCGGGCCTGGGCTCCTCCTCTAGCGTTGTTACCTCGCTGTTGTAAATAGCCGACTCGTTGCGATAAGCTGTGACCCGGCTGTAGCGTAGGATCGCCTTGCGCAGCCACTTCATCCCAAACAGCATCAGCAACGCCCCGATGATGAAGCGAAGCGTGTCAATCGGCACTAGTTGTATTAGCGACACGCCGAGCACACCGACAATTGCCACCAGGGTAGCGGTGGCGGCCAGCGCCCCCAGCAGGCTGCTGCGCCAGCTTCGCGTCACCCCCACCGCCAGCACAATCGTGAAGGCCTCAACATACTCCACCGCCGAGGCGAAGAAGGCGGCAATCACCACCCCCCATTGTACCGCAGTTAGTTCCAAGTTAATCTCCTCTCTATACAATTGCCGATGGCAGGTTATGGCTACACCTCGACCTTGAGTGTGGCGGGACGGTCGGTGATCTGGAAAATCTCACCGTGTGGCACAATGGTGACATGACCGAACTCCTTGAGCAGCTCACGATAAGCTGCCGCAACAGGGCGGGGGCGGCGCTGCAGGTCGTAGAGGCCCACCGGGTCAACGTGGCCCAGCTTCTTGGTCAGCTCCACATCCCAGTCAATTTGGTCGGTCAGGCTATACCAGGTGAAGCCGAGTACCGGCGTGCCGTCGGCCCGCATCCGCAGCACGTTGACCCACTGCTTCCACAGCCAGGTCGGGGCGTAGTCGGGGTCGAAGGTGTTGGTCTCGGTGTGCATCACCGGCTTACGATAACGATTATAATACTCTTTGGTTATTTCGTACCAGCCGAATACATCCTCGGCCTGGCACATCGAGCCGTCGGGTTTGAGGATCTTCTCGTTGCGGCCATAGTAGTCGTTGCCCATCACCTGGTAGCCAGGCGGCTCACCGGCCATGAACCAGTTATACTCCTCGCGGGTCATGCCGTGGTCCAACAGATACATACACACATCGGCATCGGGTGGGTGGGCGTAGAGCAGGTCGAGGGCAAGGAAGCGCAGTTTGTTCTTCAGGGTGATCTCCGCCGAAGGCTCGGCGCAGGCCTCATGGATGTACTCCGCGCTCTCGCTTTGCACGATGATGGCGTCAGGGCGGTGCTTGGCAATGCGTTGCGTCCCCATGATGCTGGCGGCCACCAGGTGCTTCATCGCGGTGACGAAGCCGCGGTCGCTCTTTAGTTGCTCGTTCCACAGCCCGTCCTTGGCGCTCACCCGCGCAGTGACGTAGATCTCGTTGATGGGGGTATAGTAGCGCACCCAGGGATAACGCTTCGCCACCGCCTCAGTATAGGCCGCGAAGTGCAGCGGCAGTTCGGGGTTCTGATAGTTGCCCAGCCAATCGGGCACCCCGAAGTGCATCAGGTCGAGGATGGGGGTGATGCCCAGCCGCTTGATCTCGGCCATCGCGTGGTCGGCAAAGTCCCAGTCGTACCGGCCCTCGCCACGATGTATCTTATAGTAAGGCAGCCCGTAACGCAAGACTTTCAGGCCCAGTTCCTTGACCAATCGCAGATCCTCGCGCCAGTGCTCGTAATGCCCACACTCCTCCAGTTCGTCGCGGCGCAGTTTGCCATGCTCGACGGTGGGGTAGGAACATTCGATGCCGGTGGCGAACATGAAGTTGCTGGAGTCGCCAGTGGGCAGGCCATGCCCCGAAGTGCCAGCCGCACCACCGTACTCGTCGCCGGGATAGACGCTGTTGGGGTATTTCTGCTTGATATAGTGGAGAAAGCTCTTGCCTGCCATTGTTAGCCTCCGTTCACCCTCTTTCCAGAGGGCAAGGGTTTAATTGTCGCGCCCGCGCGATGAAGCGGTCGGCGATGCGCAGGGCGAGGGCCATAATCGTCAGCGCGGGGTTAGCGCTGAGGGCGCTGGGGAATATCGAGTTGTCGGCGATATATAGATTCGGTACATCGAAGCTGCGCCCCTCGCTGTCAACCACCGCTTCCGCTGCATCGCTGCCCATTCGACAGGTGCCGATGATGTGTGCGCTGCGGGGGGAGGCCCAGACGTTCGTCGCGCCCGTGGCATCCCAGATTGCCCGCATCAGCCGCTCGGCGTGGGCAGTCATCCGCCGCTCGTTCTCGCCGTAGCTGAAGTGGATGCGCGGCTTGGGTAGGCCGCGCCCGTCAAGCTCGTCAGATAGTTCAAGATAGTTGTAGCCATGAGGCAGGCACTCGCCCAGGATGTCAATACCGGCGGCGTGATTGTAGCCGCGCATATGCTCACGCAGCGCATCACCCCACTGCTGCTGTCCACGAGCGTACTGCGAGGCGTAAGTGACCGGCATGACCCCGATGCTCTGCAGCAGGTAGCCGCCCGCGAAGTCGGCGTCATGGGGCCGATGGGTATCCTCGGAGATGAGCGCGCCAGGGATACCCTTGTAAGGGCGCACATCATCAGCGAACTGACCCCAGACTTGCACGCCCATGTGGGCCATGAAGTTGCGCCCTACCTGCCCGCTGGAGTTCGCCAATCCATTCCTCAGCAGCAGACGCGGTGTCTCGATTGCCCCGCCGCAGAGAAAGACGGCGCGGCAGCGTTGGCGCTGCTCCTTGCCGCCGCTGGTGTACATAACGCTAGAGATGCGCCCGCCGCGGTCAAGCTCGAAACCAGTGACGAAGCACTCGGCCCGCACCTCCGCGCCGAGGCTGAGGGCAAGCGGAATGAAGGTGACATCCATGCTCGCCTTTGCGCCGATGCTGCACCCGGCCTGGCAGAAGCCGCGATTGGTGCAAGCCGCCCGCCAGCCGATGCCTGGCTGGTAGTAGCGGGCGGAGAGCGCCGCGTTGGCGGCGGGCGCGGTACGGATGCCGAGCCTGGCGCAGCCGCGCTGCATCAGTTCTGCCGCGCCATTCAGCGGCAGCGGCGCAAGCGGGTAGGCGCGACGGCGGGACGGCCCCCAGGGATAGGGCGATGGGCCGGAGACGCCGAGGAACTGCTCAAGCTCGTCATAGTAGGGTTCGAGGTCGGCATAGCTGAGCGGCCAGTCAGCACCAACGCCGCACTCGGTGTGCAGGCGAAAGTCGTCAGGCTGGGGGCGAGGGGTGTAAGCGGTATAGTGCAGGGTCGAGCCGCCCACGCCGGTGCCAGAGTTGTTCCTGCCAAAGGCGAGCGGGTTGGCCCCGGCGCTGAGGCGCTCATCGTTCCAGAATAGCCCCCGCTGCGCCCGCTCGTCGGTGGCGAAGTCGAAGGGCTGCCAGTAGCGGCCAGCTTCCAGCGCGACCACGCGCATCCCGGCCGCGGCCAGCCACGCCATAATCGGCGCACCGCCCGCGCCGGTGCCGATCACCACCGCGTCTACCTCGTCATCGGGGGCATAATGGCGCATGGGAGGCGGAATAGGCGCTTCGTACTTGACGGATGGGAGCTTGGCGGCCTCGGCTAGCGCGTCAGCAAACCGCTGCTCCTCGATGGCATCCGGCTGCGGGCGTGGCTCCCAGGGTTCAAGCTGGTTCAGGCCAATCGCCTGCCACCCCTTCGCATCGGCCATGCCGACGTAGCCAATCTCCTCTGCCGCCAGTGGGTTGCTGTAGTAGCATTCGACCAGTTCGGCCAGCAGTTCCTCGAAGTAGCGCGGGGCCAGCAGGCTTGCCCAAGCCGCACCGAGCGGATCGCCACGCCGCACCGCGCTGAGCACCGCATCCTGTTGAGCTTCGCCAAGCGCGGCGAACGGGCTGCCAAACATCGCCACTGCGCTCTCATCCAGCCCATGCAAGCCCTGCCGCTGCGCCACATTGTCAGCAGGCAGCGCGTCGTAGCGCCAGCCGTCGCTCAAACCTTCGGCCAGCTGCTCATCCACGCTCTGGGCCAGGGCAATCGGCAGGTCGCGATCGAGCTGAGGAATGAGTCGGGCGCAGGCAGCTTTCAGGGTGGTGTACTCGGTGGTGGTGAAGAAGCGTGGGGTATAAGGCTCGTTCTCAAGCCGTGGCCCTAGCGCTGCCCGTGTCGGCACCGTCATCAGGCTGGTGTCGAGTAGGGCGCGAACCGTGCCGCTGGGATACTTCGCCATGACCATTACCTTCCCCTTGCTCCTAATTAGAGCAAAGCTGATAGAGTTACTATAAATTGCGCTACTTTCATTACGATACCTCCTTGCGTAGCAGATTTGCCACCGCCTATGGCGCTTCGAGGGGTAGAAGGTGGCCGACATCGGGGAGCGTGGTCAGGCGCGTAGCCTTGATCCACTGCACCACCTCGCGCTCGACTACATCGGTCGGTATTGCCCGATCTTTCGTGCCGGAGAGGGCGACGACCGGCACATTTACCCCACTCATCTGGTCAGAAACATCTTCGCGGCTGCCATGTTCTAGCCAGGCATCCCATGCAGCCTTCGAGCTACGCAGGTTATCCTCAATGAACTGTTCGCGCAGCGGCGCGGGCAGGGGCTGGGCGGTTATCTTTCTGAGCGTCTCTGCGGTAGCAGCGGGTTTGCCGAAGCCGTCAAGCAGCCGCTGGCGCTCCCGATCGTCCATCGGTTCAGGGGTTGGCGGCGAGGGGGCAAGCAGGACGAGGCTGGTCAGCCCCCTGGGTTGGCGGGCGGCAAAGGCGAGAGCGAACTTGCCGCCCATCGAGTGGCCGACCACTACATAGTGCATAAGTTCCAGGGTGTCAACCAGCGCGACCACGTCGGCGACGTAGTCGCGCACGGAGTAGCCGGAGGGCGGCGCGGCGGAGTCGCCGAAGCCGCGTAGATCAGGGGCAATACAGCGGAACTCCTTAGCGAGCGGGGCGATTACCGCAGCCCAGGCACGAGATGAGCCGCCGAAGTAGTGGAGGAAGACAAGGGCGGGGTCGCCACTACCCTGCTGATAGATGTTGTAGGTGACGCCGTTTAGCTCGGTTTTCATCTAGCCGCTCGACAGCTTGCCGCCAGTCACTTCCAAGAGAGTGCCGGTGATGTAGCTGGAGTCGCTGGATGCGAGGAAGACGTAGGCAGGGGCGAGTTCCTCCGGCTGGCCGGGGCGCTGCATCGCCACCTCGTGGCCGAAGTCCTTGACCTGGTCTCGAGGCATGGTGCCAGGGATATTCGGTGTCCAGATCGGGCCAGGTACCACTGCATTCACCCGTATCTTGCGCTCGGCAAGGCTGAGGGCAAGCGCTTTGGTGAAGGCATGGATTGCACCTTTGCTGGCGCAGTAGTCTACCAGGATGGGGTTACCGACCAGTCCAACGATACTGCCGGTGTTGATAATGGCATCGCCCTCGGACAGATGCGGCAATGCCGCCTGGGCCATGTAGAAATAGCCGAAGATGTTGGTTTCCAGAGTGCGGCGAAACTGCTCCTCGCTGACATCCTCGAACTTCTGCTGCGCCATCTGGTAGGCGGCGTTGTTGACCAGGATGTTAAGGTCGCCGTACTCCTTCACCACCTGCGCCACTGCATCGCGGCACTGCTGCGATTGGCGCACATCGCCCTTGATTACCAGGCAGTGCCCACCGCGCTCCTCCACCATGCTGCGAGTGGTTTCCGCATCGCCGTCGTTCACGTTGTAGAAAATGGCGACATTGGCCCCTTCCATCGCAAATGCAATCGCCACCGCACGGCCAATACCGGAATCTGCGCCGGTAATTAGCGCCACCTTGCCCTTTAGCTTGCCCGCTGGCCGGTAGTTGGACAGGTCGGTGATGGGCTGCGGGTTCATCTCCGACTGCTTCGCGGGATAGGGTAGCTTCTGCCCAGGTATTTCTTGGGCATCGGGGTACTGCTCTTCGTTTGCCATAGTGGTAACCTCCTTGCTCAAACGTTAACTTAGCCTATGGCGAACAGAGTCGGCAATATTTATGCCAACGTAAGTAAGGCAGAGTTATGAGGTAAACGGTTCTGGGCTATGCTCTGGACCGCCGCCGCGCCAACTGGCGCAGCCGCCGCCGTCCCGCTAGCACATCAGCGGCCGCAATCAGCACGACCAGCAGCAGGGTGAAGCTGGCGGGAACGTGCAGCGAAGCGGGATGCTGCGCGGCGGGCGGGTTGACGCCCATGATCGCAGCTGGCAGGTGGACGACGCGCTCCTCGGCGGGGTAGGAGTGTTGCGCCGCACTATCTGCGATCAAGCTCAGGAAGTAGTCGCTGCCGCCAGTGGGGTTGAAAGTGTAGCTGTTGCCATTGTTAATGTCAACCGTGGTGCTGTAGACTTTGCTTTGCCCCCCGTAGGAGAGGTGATAGGAGACGGTATCAGTAACGAGGCTATGCCAACTGGCGGTGATGCTGCCGTCGGGGTTGGCCTGGGCCTCGAAGTTGGCGGGGGTGTTGCCCACGGTAATCACCGGATTCGCCGCGTAGGGGGTAAAGTGGATCAGGTCGGGGCTGGTCGCCATCCCAATCATGCCGTAGGGGGCGTCCTGGGCGGGAATACCGTTGTAGTACATGACGTAGCCGCCAGCATCGGTGCGGCGCACGAACGCGCCGTAGACTAGCCCGGCGTTCCAGGTGTTAGCCTCGCCATGCCGCAGAATGGGGTCGGCAGAGTAAGGGGTAAAGTCCACTCCATCCTGACTGAGCATCAGATAGAGGTCGCTGCCGGTATGATAGTATAGGTAGGTGGTACCCGCCTCCCTGAGCGCGAAGCTGGTGTATATACCTGCGGAGCCTTCAGCGTTTTCGGCGGTGACAATTGGGTTGCCCGCATAACGCTGCCAGCTAAGGCCATCGCTGCTGTAGGCCAGCCCGACCGCGGACTCCTCGCTGCCGAAGCCGTTATAGTACATTAGATAGAGGCGGGGCGGCACGGTTGTCAGGCCCAGCTTCTGCACCAGGCGGGCATCAGGCGGGGATTGCTCGACTATCGAGGGGCGCAGCGTCTGGGCGCTGTCCCACTGTCCGTCATGGCCAGCGGGTAGCACCGGCTGCTGCTGCGCGGTGAAGTTGACTCCATCGCGGCTCTCGGCATAGCCAATCTGATAGGGGAAGCCGCCACCATAATAGAGACGGAACAGGCCGTTCTCATAGAGGAC
>QHBQ01000280.1 GCA_003243865.1 Candidatus Chloroheliales bacterium
GCGGCCAACCCACCGCCAGTGGACGCTAGCCACCCCGACGAGCCGGTGCGGCCCATCTACCTCAACGGCGACAAGGTGGGCAGGACTGGCCTCGAAGCCTCTCTGGAGCAGCAACTGCGCGGCAGCAAGGGGGTAAAGGAAGTCGAGGTGGACAACCTGGGCAACCCCCAGGGTATCGTCGGCCAGCTTCCCCCTGTCCCCGGCAACAACGTTTACCTTACGATTGATGCGGGTTTGCAGAAGGCCGTCACCGCCTCCTTGCAGAAGTACATCCAGCAGGCGGGTGTCACCTCCGGCGTGGCCATCGTCGAGGACGTACACAGCGGCGCGATTCTGGCGATGGTCAGCTTGCCCAGCTACGACAACAACCTGTTCGCCCAGGGTATCTCCCAAACCGACTTCGACAAGCTGCTACATGACCCCAACCTGCCGCTGTTCAACCGCGCCATCACCGGCAACTATCCGCCGGGCAGCACCTTCAAGATGATCATGGCCTCCGCCGGGCTGCAAACCGGCGTCATCACCCCTAATTCGACCTTCTACTGCCCAGGGTACATCCGTGTGCCTTACACTGGCGACAACAGCAGGTACAATCAATACTACGACTGGAACCTGGCCCGCAACCAGAGCCTGAATGTGGTGCAGGCATTGGGCGACTCCTCCGACACCTTCTTCTACAACCTGGGCGGACCGAAGCAGCAGGAGACCGATGGCCAGTACACCCGCTTCCTGCCGCCGGGTTCCAATACGCCCATCTATTTCAATGGGCTGGGCATTGACCGCATCAACGAATACGCCCACTACTTCGGCCTGGGCAAGCCCACCGGCATTGAACTGCCCAACGAGGCCAGCGGCCTTGTGCCTGACCGCCAGTGGAAGCTAGACCACTTCAATGATGATTGGTCGCTGGGTGATACGCTGATTAGCTCAATCGGGCAAGGTTACGACCTGGTGACGCCGCTGCAACTGGCGAACGCCACCGCCGCCATTGCCAATGGCGGCACCCTCTACCAGCCCACCCTCGTCTACCAGGTCCGCAGCGGCGACGGCAGCAGCATGGTGCAGGGCTTCCAGCCCAAAGTGCTGGCTCAGGTGCCGGTCAGCGCCGCTAACCTGGCGGTAGTGCGCCAGGGGATGCGCCTCGCGGTTACCGGTGGTGATGGGGTTTATGGCACCTCCCGCCGCATTAACTACAATTCGCTGGCGGTGGCGGGCAAAACTGGTACGGCGGAGTTCGGTGAGCCGCTGCCGGGCAAAAAGTATCGCCCAAGCCACGCCTGGTTCACCAGCTTCGCCCCTTACGATAATCCCCAGGTCGCCGTCACCGTGTTCATCCAGGGCGGCGGCGGCAACGGCCAGGTAGACAGCCGCCAGCTTGAGGGCAGCACCTACGCTGTGCCAGTGGCGGCGGATGTATACAAGTATTACTTCAACCTCAGCGAGACCATAAAATAGGGATGTAGGGGCGGGCTGCACTCGCCCAACTGGGGGGAAGATGGCAGCGACGCAGAGTGAAGCGGTAATCATCAAAGGGGTGCGCGGCGGGCTGCTTGTCCTGCTTGACGACCAGATCGCCTGGGATGATTTGCTGGCCGAACTGGACCAGCGGGTGCAGGCCAACCAGAGCTTCTTCAGCGGCGCGAAGGTGACCGCCAATCTGGGCGGAAGGCCGCTGGACAAGGACGAACTAAGCGCGTTCATCGAGGCGCTGGGCCATCACCAGATGACCCTGGATATGGTGGTCAGCACCGACGATGGCACCCGCTACGCCGCCACCCGCCTTGAGCTAAAGTCGCGGGCACCCAGCTTTGTCGGTGGCGCGGCGGGCAGATTGGCAGGCTCACTGTTGCGCAGCAAGCCTGATGACGAGGCAAAGCACGAAGTGGCGGTAGCTAGCCTGCTGGCCGAGGAGATTAGCGGCGAGGCGATGTTTGTGCGGCGCACCATGCGCAGCGGCCAGCGGCTACGCCATGATAGCGATATTTGCATTGTCGGTGATGTCAATGCTGGCGCCGAGGTGGTTGCTGGTGGCGATGTGGTAGTCTGGGGCAGCTTGCGCGGGATGGTTCACGCCGGGGCAAGCGGTAACGACAAGGCGGTAATTTGCGCCCTCGTCCTCGCCCCTACCATCCTGCGTATCGCCGAAGTGGCCGGACACGGCCCCGCTCCTGAGCCGCACAAGCGTCACATCCGTATTCTCGGCCTCGGCGGCAAGCCGGAAGCCGAACGCGCCTATCCCGAAATTGCCCACGTGGTGGGGGGCAATATCGTGGTAGAGAGATGGAAGTAAAGAGAGATTAAAGATTAAAGATAAAAGATTAAAGAAAAAGACAAAAGAATGGCATTGGCGGTGAGGGCCAGCGCTCCACCGTTCTCTTTCATCTATAATCTTTAATCTTCCATTGGGGAGGGAACATGGCCGGACGAGTGATTACGATTACCAGCGGCAAGGGTGGGGTGGGTAAGACGACGACTACCGCCAACCTGGGTACCGCGATTACGATGCAGGGCAAGAAGGTTGCGGTGCTCGACGCCGATATTGGCCTGCGCAACCTCGATGTAGTGATGGGGCTAGAAAACCGCATCGTCTACGACATTGTGGATGTGGTGGAGGGACGCTGCCGCCCCCGTCAGGCGCTGATTAGGGATAAGCGCCAGCCCGAACTCGCGTTGCTACCGGCGGCGCAGACCCGCGACAAGAACGCGGTTAGCCCAGAGCAGATGAGGCAACTCTGCAACTATCTACGCACCGAGTTTGATTACGTGCTGGTGGATTCGCCAGCGGGTATCGAGCAGGGCTTCCGCAACGCCATCGCCGGGGCTGACGATGTGATCATCGTCACCACCCCGGAGATATCCGCAGTGCGCGACGCCGACCGCATCATCGGGCTGGTCGAGGCTTATGGCCTGCACTTGCCCCGCCTCATTCTCAACCGCATCAAGCCGCGTATGGTTGCGCGCGGCGACATGATGAGCCAAGAGGATGTAATTGACATACTGGCGATTGATCTGCTCGGCATCGTGCCGGACGACGAGACGATCATCATCAGCACCAATCGAGGTGAGCCTGCTGTCTACGACAAGGCTTCGCGGGCGGGCCTCGCTTACCACAACATCGCCCGCCGCATCCTCGGCGAACAGGTGCCGCTGATGGACCTCGAAGAGCGGCCTGGATTGATAACGCGACTGGGCAGTATATTCGG
>QHBQ01000450.1 GCA_003243865.1 Candidatus Chloroheliales bacterium
GAGCGGGAGAAGAACGCCGCCACCTGGCCGCGAATGATGTTCTGGTTGGGCAGATAGTAGGGCAGATTGTTGGGCGGCACGCATTGGCCTGCTGGCGGTGTGCCGCAGGGGTAGCCGGTGGTAACCCCCTCATTGAACAGGGAGGCGGTGTAGTCGTACCAGAAACTGCCGACTGGCACATCCTGGAAGTGCTGGACGGTGTCGCTAGGCGGCTGGCTCTGGTTGGCGACTGCGCCCGCGCTGGTCTGCGCCAGCCTTGCGCTGACGCTGGCGGTAATGCCGTTGGCAGGCGCGGCTTTCACGCCGCTGCCGAGGCTCTGCCCCACGATGATGATCAGGGTGAGCGCGACTACCAGGAATGAGATGAAACGATTGGACTTCACGGTACTGCTCCTTTCTTTGTTGCGGGCGCATGAACTTGCGCCACGCCTGGGGGCAAATAGGGGATAACCGTTTAGGAACGAGCCGCGCCGCTCTATAGACATCCAGCTAAGGATATGGTGGGGAGTCATAGGGGGTCTGGGGGTAAGCCCCCAGCTGCTGACCGACAATATGTTGGGATTAAGCATCACCCCACCATGCCTTAGACTGTGACTATTGTGCTACGGGGACTATTGTACTGCCAGGCATCGTGCAGGTTGTGCGGTTTTGTGCGGTATTTGGTGCGGTATTGGGGATTGGGCAAAAGAATCATGAGTCTAACAGGGTGAGCGAGCCACTGCGCCGCCACCCGGTTAATCTGAGCCACCCAGCGGGGGTTTGGGGGAGGATGGTGCAGCGCAATAATGCCAGGTTAGAAGCATAAGATGCATCTTGCTTACTTCGGCATTAGCAGGAGGCAAGATTCTCCCCCAGCCCCCGCTGGGGCTTGGTTGATCAAACTTCTGAGTGACTCATACTACGTGGATGATGGGATTGTAGAGGCGGGTGGCGCACGCCCTGACCAGGTCAGGGATAGATATTCTGGCTCGTTTCCGACGCCGGGATTAGCTCTAGGGCATAGGCGATCGCCTGCTCCTGGCTCATCATCTGCCCGCCAACCCAGGCGCGGGCGAAGGCGGTGGTACCCAGGTCAGTGCGAAGGGAAGCGATAATATCTTCATATCTAGCACCTTGAGCCGGTGGGAGCGGCGCACTTATCATTCGGCGAACAGCCTGAGCAGCTCCCCACAAGCTGATAGCACGCTCCAGTTTACCCTCCTCCTTAGCGAGCATTGCCATTCCCTCCAAAAACTGGGTGAGACCAAGTCTATCTCCTGTCTCCTGATGCAGTTGCAGACCTTCCTTGTACAGCAGCCGCGCTTCATTATAATTGTCAAGGTCAACCGCGATGTCGCCCAAAGCAATCAGCGCGTATGCAAGTCGCCACTTATCGCCCACCTCTCTGAGCATGGGGAGCGCCTCCCGATAGTAATTATCAGCAGCCGCGTAGTCGCGCTGGTTATTGGCAACATCACCGAGATTATTCAGCGTAACCGCGATGTACAACTTGCTGCCCAGTCCCCGCCGCAGCGCCAGTGCCTGCTCGAACAACGCTCGTGCGTTTTGATACTCACCCAACACCCCAGCGACAATCGCCAAATTGTTGAGGCTGGTACTGATACCCAACTTGTCGCCTATTTGACGCTTAAAGACAAGGCAATCTCCGTAGTAGCGGCGCGCAAGTTGATAGTCACCCCGTCTATAGGCAACCCCGCCCAGGCTGTTGAGGGTTGATACAGTTCCCCGCGCATCTTGCAACTCACGCCACAAGGTGAGAGCCGCTTCAAACCACTGCTCGGCAGTGTCATATTCGCCTTGAAAGTAGGCAAGGCGGCCAGTGCTCGTCAAAGCAGTCGCTCGCAACTTGGGTTCTGCCTGCTCACCCGCCTGCGACAGCGCCACCGCCAACAAACGCCGACCCTCACTCAATCGCCCACTGGAGCGCCAGAAAGGCCAAAGAGCACTGCTGATTTGCAAAGCGTTCAGTGCCTGCGGTTCGTGTTCCAGCGACCAGCCAATCGCCGTGCTCAGGTTGTAGTATTCCTGCTCCAGCCGGTTCTGCCACGCAGCTCGTTCGCTGCCTTCCATTTTTGCTTCTGTCAGTTCAGCCAGTTGCTGATAATATGCCGCGTGTGCCTGCCGCGTCATCTGTTCCTCGCCCGCCTCCCGCAGCTTTAGCAGTGCATATTCACGGATGGTTTCCAGTAGCGTGAAACGCGGTTCAGCGTTGCCAGCATCATCCCCCAGCGAAGTTGCCGCCTGTATCAGGCTCTTGTTCAACAGTTCGGTCATGGTGTCGAGGACATCGAGCGGAGCAAGCTGCATCGTTTCAGCCACTGCTTCGAGGGTGAACCCGCCACTGAACACCGCAAGGTGGTGGAGCAGCGCCTGCTGTTCGCTAGTCAGCCGCGAGTAGCTCCAATCAATTGTCGCTTGCAGGGTGCGGTGGCGGGGGTCAGCGTCGTATCGCCGCTCGACCAGTAGGCGAAAGCGCGCGGCTAGCTGGGCGGCAATCTGCGCCGCGGTCAGCGCATACATTTGCGCCGCCGCCAGTTCCAGCGCGAGTGGCAGGCCGTCAAGCTGCGTGCAGATGTAATGAACAGCGGCAGCGTTGTCGGCAGTTAGCTGGAAGCCAGGGCGCACCTCCACGGCGCGGGCGACGAACAGTTGCACTGCCTCGCAGCGGCTAATGCTCTCTGCGGTAATCGCAACTTCACGGGTGGGCAGGGGCAGCGGAGGTACAGAATAGCGGGCTTCACCACCCAGGCGCAGCGCTTCGCGGCTGGTGGTGAGCAGGTGCAGGCGGGGGCAGCCGTCAAGCAATTCCTGCACCAGATGGGCGACTGCGACGCTAAGGTGTTCGCAATTGTCGAGGACGAGGAGCAAATCCTTGTGCTCGAGGTGGTGGCGCAAGGTCTCAGTCAAGAGCTGCTCGGCTTGCTCCTCCACGCCCAGGGCAGCGGCAACCGCGAGCGGCACGGCAGCCGGGTCGTGCAGGCTGGCAAGTTCGGCGAGAAAGATACCATCGCTGAAGCCACGCAGCAGGCGGTGAGCAACCTCCAGCGCCAGGCGGGTCTTACCCACCCCACCGGCGCCTGTCAGCGTGACCAGCCGTCGCGTGGTAATGAGGCTGGCAGCCTCGTGCATCTCCCGTTCACGACCGATCAGGCTGGTGACGGGGCGGGGCAGGTTCGAGGGCGGCTGGTTGGGATTTGAGGTCTGAATAGGCGCAGGAGCTGCTGACTCGCGGGCGGTGAGTTCGTCAAGCGGCGGGGATTGCCATTCAGCAGGAGTGAAGTCGGGGCAGTCCACCAGAGCGAGCAGTTCGCGGGCCTCGGCCTGGGTGGTAATTGCCCCCCACTCCACCAGGGTCTGGACAACAGCATGGACATCGCGGCTGATGAGGCGGGCGTTGTGGGCGCCGCGCAGGCGGCGGTTAAGCTCAGAGCGATTCAGCCCCACCGCATCGGCGAGATCCCGCTGGGTCGCTCGCCTGCCGCCATCGTAAGGGCTGGCGCGGCGGTAGAGCGCCGCTATTCGTTCCCGGAAGGTGGTCAGGTCGAACATGGCAACCTTAGCTCCTTAACTACTTCGGTTCTTTATCTGCCTGCACCTATTATAACACCAAAAAGTTATAACTTCTCAGTCAAGCATAAACATCGGGGACTAGCTGCGTGGTGTGGTCATCTTCCAGGGCGTAGGCGACCGCCTGCTCCTGGCTCATCATTTGCCCGGCAACCCAGGCGCGGGCGAAGGCGGCGTTACCGAGGGTGGTGCGGAGCGCCGCAATACTGCGCTCGTACCTGAGGCGGTGGGGGCGGTGCATTGGCGATTTAAGCGCCTGCCGCATGGTATCGGCAGCCGCCCACAGGCACACGGACGGCATTATCATGTTCCTTGAAAGCATGGCCGAGCTAACCACTGCCCAGCAACGTGCCGAGCGAGCCGTGTGCCTGTGGGCG
>QHBQ01000040.1 GCA_003243865.1 Candidatus Chloroheliales bacterium
GGTCCTGGGCATCGCGGTAGTGCTGCTCCAGCTTCTGAGCAATATCGGCGAACTGCTGATACACCTCCGGCATCTGTCGCTGCAGCTCCTGAATCTTCTTGGGGGTGCGAATACCGGCGACTACGTCCTCACCCTGGGCGTTGGTCAGGTACTCGGCGTAGAGCAACTTCTCGCCGGTGTTGGGGTCGCGGGTGAAGGCCACGCCGGTGCCGCTGTCTTCGCCCATGTTGCCGAACACCATCGAAACCACGCTAACCGCAGTGCCGTAGCTGTCGGGGATGTTGTTGAACTTGCGGTAATCTATCGCCCGCTTGTTGTTCCAGCTAGCGAACACCGCTTCGATGGCGAGCCGCAACTGCTGCATTGGGTCTTCGGGGAAGTCCTTGCCGGTCTCCTGCTTGACCAGCGCCTTATATTGGCGTACCACATCCTGCAAGTCGGTGGCGTCGAGATCAGTGTCGGCTTTCGCGCCAACCTGCTGCTTCCTGGCATCGAGGATATGCTCGAACTTGGCGGCGTCAATGCCCAGCACGATTTTGCCGAACATCTGGATGAAGCGGCGGTAAGCATCGTAGCCGAACCGCTCATTGTTGGTCTGCTTGATCAGGCCGGGCAGGGTCTGCTGGTTGAGGCCAAGGTTCAGCACGGTGTCCATCATGCCCGGCATACTGACCCGCGAACCACTACGCACACTGACGAGGAGGGGATTGTCAGGGTCGCCCAGCTTCTTGCCCGCCTCCTGCTCGACGGTGCGCAGGGCGGCCATCGCCTGCTCCCACATTCCAGGCGGGAACTGCTTGTTGTGTTCGTAGTAGCTGTTGCAGGCCTCGGTGGTGATGGTGAAGCCGGGTGGCACCGGCAGGCTGGCGTTGCTCATCTCGGCCAGGCCCGCGCCCTTGCCGCCGAGCAGATTTCTCATCGTGGCGTTGCCTTCGTTAAACAGGTATACCCACTGGTGCTGCTGCGTTGCAGCGGTGGGCTGGTTGGTTAGTGTTGCCGTCACTCTGTAATGCTCCTTTCCTGAACGTTGAAAACTAGAACATCGAGGTTAGACTAATACCCACGATGGCGACGCTGTCACCGTGTACCGGATTGTAGATTGCTTCATAAGCATGAGGCATGAGGCACGAGGCATGAGTACCCCAACAGCAAAGTTTCACTGTGCCAGTCACCCTCACCCAGCCTCTCCCGCTGGGCTAATCCTTACCCACATCTCCGGGAGGACGCATGATGACGTACATAGTTGTTAGGTCGCGCAGGCGCTGCAATCCTCGCCAGATGCTAGTCACCCCTGGCTCGCCGTCGCTCTTGCGCCCGCTGAACCCACCAAGCTGCCCTAGCCAGTGGATTGCCTGCGCCAAGCTCGGTGCACCGCGTGGTGGCATTGCTACCCGATGTACCGCGCAGTACAGCGCCTCCCATTCCGCCCGTTCCAGCACTACTTCACAACTCATCTCTGGCCCACTGCGCGCCAGCATGGTGGCATACTGCACCCGCCAAGCTACCAAGCTATATACCGCAATCATCCGCACCAAGCGTTCAAAGTCGGCGGGTTGGCGCTGCTCGACCTTGCAACCGCTCTTTAGCACTTTGTGCCACACCTCGATGCCCCAGCGTACACTGTACCATTCCAGCATCTGCAAGGCATCATTGCTGCTCTGTAGCGGCATAGTGGTCAGCAGCAGCCAACTTACCGCCTCCGCTTTGCTTGGCGGCGCTAGCTCTTCAGCCAGCACCGCGTAGAGACTGAGCGCTGCTTGCTTGCGGCTGGTTGGCTTAAGCTCAACCTGATGGTAGCGCACTGCTAGTTCGGCTTGGCGCGCAGGCTTGTGGTTGCGGGCTGGTACTTGCACCACCACCCGCGCCACCGGCTGCGTTTGGGCCACGCTCTCGTAGAGATGCTCACCACCAGCAACATTGCGGATGCGGCAGGCGCGGATGAGCAGTTCACAGTTGGCTTCGCGCGGCGCTGCCAACAACTCGTAGATGTCCGCTTCGCGGTCAGCAACTGCGATGAAGCGGGTGTCTGCTGCTTGCGCGGCGGCTAGATTGGTGCTTTGCAGGCCGACTAGCCACTTGTTGCTCTCCTTTTCACTAATCGGCAGTTGCTTGCGCCGCGCCCTCTTGCCCAACTGCGCGAGGTCGCGTGACCACTGCTGCTGACCGAGCAAACCCAGCGGTAGACCATCAGCAGTGAAAGCGATGGTGGTATGCAAGAGTAGGCCGCGCTGTTTGGCGGTTGCCAAATGGCCTAGTCCAGTGGTAGCATAATGCTCAGTGTAGTCAATCTCGCTGGTATCCTGCACCGCCAGCACCAGCGCAACTTGGTGGCAACGCTGGTAGGTCTGCAACAGGTGGCTAGCAATGATGTCCTGCTCCTCAAAGCCAGTATTGTCGAAGAAGCGATAAGCGGCTTTGAGGGCGGCTTGGTCAGGCAAAGCCTGGGGCAGCGAGGCTGCGGGCTGTGGGGCAAGCTGACTAACTAGCAAGCGCAGCCGCTGGTTGCGGCGCTCATCACCGAGGTTGAGGGTGGCGAGTTCCTCGACCCCCCAATCAAGTACGTTTGGTTGCTTGTTCATAAGCTAATCCTACCATATTTTCTACTGGCTAGGAAATTGTGGGTAAGGATTAGCCCAGAGGGAGAGGGTTTCTGTTTGCGCGGGCGAGTGCAACCCGCCCCTACATCTCCGCTCTGTCCCTTGCAGGCGAACCGGC
>QHBQ01000167.1 GCA_003243865.1 Candidatus Chloroheliales bacterium
ACCAACGCGCCGACCTGATGAGCGCGGCGGATAATCTCCTCAACCGGATTGATGGTGCCAAGCGCGTTGGAGACATGGACGACGCTGACCAGCTTCACCTTGTCGGTGAGCAGGTCGTCGAGTCGCTCCAGTTGCAGCGTGCCGGTGGCGGGGTCAAGTGGAATGTAGGCGAGGGTTGCGCCACGCTCCTCGGCGAGTATCTGCCAGGGAACGATGTTGCTGTGATGTTCCATCTCGCTGATGAGGATGGTATCACCAGGGCCAATGTTGGCGCGGCCCCAGCTATAGGCAACCAGATTGATCGCTTCGGTGGTATTGCGGGTGAAGACTACTTCGCGAGGCGAGGCGGCGTTGATGAAACGGGCGACTTTGGCGCGGGCCTGCTCGTATAGCGCGGTGGCCTCTTCGCTGAGGGTGTAAACGCCGCGATGAATGTTGGCGTTGTGGCGGCTATAGAACTGCTGCAAGGTATCAAGGACCAGGCGCGGCTTCTGCGCGGTGGCGGTGCTGTCCAAGTAAGTGAGCGGATGGCCGTTGATTTCGCGCTCGAAGATGGGAAAGTCGGCTTTGACCGCCCGCCAGTAGGCATCATCAAGCTGGCGGGCGGAGGCTGAGGGTTGAAGGTGCAAGCCCTGGTCGGTGGCGGGGTTGATTACGCTGGTCATGACACACTCACTTCTGATAGGCGTGCGGCGCACAGCCGAAGCCACGCGCCGCGTTGCGGTTTCATCGTTTGTAGGGGCGAACCGTTGTTCGCCCTCTGCCGACACATCCCCAACTACGCAGCGGGGGCGGCGCTATCGGCACTGCCATTCTCGTTATCCTTGCGCTCCTGATAGTTGGTTGGGTCAATGCTGTCTTCGGCGTAGCGGGCGCGAATGCCCTCGTAGCCGTTCTTCTCCAACTCCTGCACCAGTTCCGCCCCCCCGCTCTCCACAATCCTGCCGTTGAGCATCACGTGTACGTGGTCGGGGCTGATGTAGTTGAGGATGCGCTGGTAGTGAGTGATGATTAGCACGCCCAGATCGGGGCCGAGCAGCGCGTTGACCCCTTCGGCGACGATGCGGATGGCATCAATATCGAGGCCGCTGTCCGGCTCGTCGAGGATGGCGATTTCGGGCTTGAGCAGCGACATCTGCAAGATCTCGGCTCGCTTCTTCTCGCCGCCGCTGAAGCCGTCGTTGAGGCTGCGGCCGCTGAACGAGTCGTCCATCTTCAGCAGCGCCATCTTCTCCTTGAGCGTCTTGCGGAACTCGCGCGGGTTGAAGCCGCTATCCGAGCCAGCCATCGCGCCGGGGCGGCGTACCACGCTGGCGGTAGCAGTCGAGGTGGGAGCGTCCGTGCTATTCGTCGCCATGCTGGCGAACGCGCTGCGCTGCACTGCCTCACCTTCAGCATCGGCGAGGGCAGTAACGCTGCCATTGCCACCGCCGCTGATTGATGAACCCTTGATCTTGGCCCGCACCGCGCTGCGCAGAAAGTTGGCGACGCTGACGCCAGGAACCGCACTGGGATACTGGAAGGCGAGGAACAGGCCCAGCCGCGCCCGCTTGTCCGCCGACATGGTGAGCAGGTTTTCACCCTTGAGCGTTACCTTACCTTTGGTGATGATGTACTTGGGGTGGCCCGCCAGGGCGTAAGCGAGGGTGGACTTGCCACTGCCGTTCGGCCCCATCAGCGCGTGGACTTCGCCCTTGTTGATGGTCAGATTGATGCCTCGCAGGATTTCCTTGCCTTCGATAGATACGTGAAGGTCTTCGATTACCAGATCTCCATTAAGCATTATACGCTTACACTCCTGTCTGATTGCAGATTGTAGATTATTGCTGATGGGCAATGAGCCAGCCGCGTCAATCGTGCTGTGATTGCGCGGGCGGCTTCGGCGCCAGTTCGATGGGGCTGCCGACTACGAAATCGCAGCCGTGATTGCCGTCGAGGACGCAGCCGGTCAGTTGCACCGACGAGCCGAGTGCCTGGCCCAGCATTCGCTGCTCCATGTCGCAAATCTCACGGTGACGCTGGGCGACCGCAAAGTAGGGGCAGGAAGCAGCGTGGATGGTCATCACGTTACCACGCTGCTGCACTTCGATCGGCAAGCCCTTCTCACTGAGTAGCGCAGCCAGATTGTGGAGGCGGTCGAGCAGGTGCTGGGCGCTGTCAATGCCCGCCGCATACTTGGCCCCCGCGCGGGCGCTAACCCGTTGCAAGAGCAGGTCGAGCTTGTCGCGGCCATCGAGTTCGAGGATCTCTTCGAGCAGCAGGTTGGTCAGGTCGCCATACTCTTTGGGGAATAGCTCCTGGCCCTTGTCGGTCAGTGCGTAGATAAAGTAGGGGCGGCCTAGCTCACCCTTGACCTTTACTCGCGTGGCGGTAATATAACCGTCCGCCTGCAAGGCGGTTAGCTGTTCGCGCACCGCAGTGGTGGTGCGACCTAGCTCCTGCTCAAGCTCCTTGACTGTGGCCTCGCCCTTGCGCTGAATCAGCCGCAGGATTGACAGCCGCGCCGAGTCGTGTCCGGCAAAGGCAACTTCCCCGCCCCACCGTCGCGCGCCGTGTTCTTCAACGCTCTCGCTCACCTGACACCTTCCCTTCTCTTAACTACTTGGGCCTTTGTTTATTTTACCACAATCTTCAGGCATGAGTCAAACTTTTTACAGGATAAGCTGTTTTTTGTGTCCTACCTTTCACCATCGCCGCCTTCGCCTCCGCGCCATAAGCCAGGCTGGTGATTATGCCAGCCAGCAGGCCACTGCCGAGCATCGCCAGCAGGTTGCCCTTCGTGGCGCGGTCAGCGAGCGCGATGATGATGAAACAAGGAACGACCTGTGTGGGGAGCAGCGCGGCAACC
>QHBQ01000204.1 GCA_003243865.1 Candidatus Chloroheliales bacterium
TGGAAGTTGGCGGGGTCGAAGGCATTCTTGAAGCTGCTGCCAGCTTGTGCGAAGTTACCCTCGGTGCCGCGCACAGCACTGCCGATACCGCTACCGACGTTTCGAGCGGCGTTGCCTGCGGCATCCCCCGCGTTGCGAATACCCTGACCGACATCCTGGCCCACGTTGTTGCCAGGAGGATTGTTTGTGGACATGGCGGAACTTTCTCCTTTCGCCTCGATAGTAACGCTATACGCCAACGGGTCGCCCGTCAGCGGGCGCGAACCGCCGCGCCAGTGGCAAATAACTTAGACCCGCGCTGATTATATTACAACCTCGCCTAATTAGCAATTCGTAAGACAATATGCAAAGCGGTGTGGTTTCATTACCCCACCGCTGCGCTGCGTTATTCGCTACCTCAGCATTTTCTATGCCAAAGAGCCTTCTAGCCGCTGCCTGTCCCCGCAAGCACGGTTGGGGTCGGCGTGCCGCTGGGCAACGGGGTATCGGTCGCCGCTGGCGTTACCGTCAGCGTCGGGGTGGCGCTGTCGGTCGCTGGGATTGGTGTGCTGGTCGGTGTGTTGGTGGTAGTCGGCGTGCTGGTTACGGTCGGGGTGGGAGTGTAGGTCAACTCCTGCATGGCGCGGTAGAGGAAGCGGCTCAACTCGCCGCGGGTCACGCCATTGGCAGGTCGGAAGGTGCCATCTGGATAACCACCAACGATACCGTGCGCATGGGCGGTCTCCACGTACTGGTACGACCAGCTACCGCGCGGCACGTCGGGGAAGGTGGGGGTGGGCGGGTCGAGCAGCGGCCAGCCCGATGACCGCGTTATCATGATGCTCAACTGGCCGCGATTGACGTAGTAGCTGGGGTGGAAGAGGCCGTCGGGGAAGCCGCCAACCGCGCCGTGCGCGTGTGCTGTCTCAATGTATTGGTAGGCCCAGTAGTTGCGCTGTACATCGGGGAAGCTCGGCTGCGAGGGATCGATCAGCGGCCAGCCGTAGGCAAGGGTCAGCATTCGGCTCAGTTCGTCGCGCCTGCTGCCGTTGGCGGGGCGGAAGCTGCCGTCGGGGTAGCCGCCGATCACCCCCTGGTCGGCCAGCCAGTTGATATAGCTTGCCGCCCAGTAGCTATCCGNCACATCCCAGAAGCGGTATGGNTGGCTGTAGAACTGGTAGGCTGCCGAGGTGTTGCTGTTGCCNACNCTNTCNTTGGCGATCACCTGCNAGCTGTANGTCAGGCTGGTGCTGCCNCCNTTAGNGGCNACGNCATAGCTGGCCTGCCAGATTCCATTGGTGTTCGAGCCGGAGGCGAGGGTCATCTGCACGGATATATGGCCGCCGTTGGGGTCGGTAACCAGCAGGAAGGCGCTGGCGACTGGGCTGACGTCGCCATCTATGAGGTTAGTCTGCACAATCAGGGTGCCGCCGTTGCGGTTGAACTGGTTCTGGCTGAGGTTCACGCTGGCAATAGTCGGCGCATGATCCGCCGGGGTTGGTGAAGGCGGCGGCCTGACGATCCAATTCTGAATGGCGTAGAAGGCCGGGCGGGGAGTGGGATTGTTATGCCAGTAGCCATAGACCGAGAAGAAGCTGAAGGGGTTGCAATGATCAGTGTACCAGGGGGCCAGCACGAAATCGAAGTTGAAGATAATTGCCACACCTGCCCAGTGCCAATTGCCGCGGGCGTACTCCAGCGCCCGCACCATATAGTCGGCCTGCTGCTGCTGGGTCTGGATGAAGTGCCAGTCGGGGCGGGGGCAGTCGGTCTGGTTGGGCATATACTGCGGGTCAATCGCCCAGCCCATCTCCGTAAACCAGATCTGCTTATTGGGGTCGCCATCGGCAACCATCTCGTTGTGCTGCAACTCGGCGCGGCGGTAGACCAGCTTATAGCGCGGGTCACGCGGGTCAGTCTCCGGCGCGTAGGCAAACCCGTAAGGGTGAGTGCTGAGAACATCGAAGACGGTGGGCGGGATGCCCGCACCGTTCTGGTACATACCCCTAATGAAGAGAATGTCGTCAATGTGGCACTCGCTGATGCGGTAGCCCATAATCTTCAGCCGCGCATGAATCGGGGTGATCGGCGTATGGTCGGGTGGGCCGCTCTGGGGCGGGATATAGTCGGCGGTGGTTGTAACCGCACCGGCTATAACCTTGATGCCTGGGTTGACGGAGCGCACCCCATTTGAGCTGGCCTGTACCAGCCGCATATAGCCGGTGGGGTCGGGGCATTGGCCGCCCCAGTTATAGTCAAGGTTAGGCTCGTTCCAGATCTCGAAGGCGGCGGGCGGGGTGCCGCGATTGGTCAGGTGGCTGGTCAGCGCGGCCATGAAGGTAGTGAAGTTCTGCGGGTTGGTGGGCGGATAGCTAGGGGGAGTGCCGCCCGGCCTGGCCCAGTCGGGTGTATCCATCACCCTGATGATGACGTTGAGGCCATTGGCATAGTTCATAATGTTGTCGGCGTTGCTAAAGTCGTAGCTGCCAGGCGCAGGGTTGGCGTCGTGCCAACTCTGGGTGTACTCCACCCAGTTCGCGCCCATGTTTGCGACCACGCTGTTGTTGTTGAGCAGGGCCATGGTGAAGCCGACGCCCGATGCGCTAAAGTTGGGGCGCGCGGGGGCGGCGCGACCGACCAGCGGCAGCGTCACTGCCGTCAGCGCAACGATTACGAGCATGATGATGCGGGGGGATAGTCTCTTCGCCATGATTTGACCTTTCTCTAGCTGCGATTGCGTATCTGCCTATCTTAATTATAACGAGCGAGTGAGGCAAATGGTTCATTTTCGCCCATAACAATGGGCGCACCAAAGTGCGCCCAAGTTCAGCCAAAGTCTACCAGCCCGATCATATCGCACCGATCTGCGTCACCTGCTCGAACAGGCTATCTATTGTGTCTTGCTGCTGGGTCTGGTGGCGCGACTGCAGCTCCTCGCTGCCAAGTGAGCCGAGCAGTACGTAGGGGTCATCGCTGCCTTCGTTGTGCAACTCAAACCGCGCCCGCTCGAAGTATTGCACTATATACTTCCTGCCATTGCTCGGGTTGACCTCTTCAAACCGCTCGGTGATCGGGTAACCGAAGACCGTCAGCCCACCGTGATTGCGCCAGTAGGTGAGGAAGCTCTTGTTCACGTTGTGGCCGGTGGCGGCGAAGAATTGGGAATCGTCGGCGTGGCTGGGGGCGGCGGCAGCGGTGAGATAGCCATGCGTGGCGACCACCTGGCTGCCCAGTAGAGTCAGTTGCACCGGGTAGGGGGCATCATGGGGGTGCCACTCGAACCTGGCTCGCTCGAAATACTGCACCTGCATCCCATCTTCGGTCATCGCCTCGGTTAGAGGATAGCCAAACTCGCTCAGGCCCCCCCATGTGTTCCAGAACTTGAGGAACTGGCCGGATACGGTATGCCCGGTCTGCGGGAAGGTGCGCTGCGGTTGGTAATTGTTCTTGTTGAAGTAGTCGTAGACGGCCTGGGAGATCTGGGGGGTCATCGCCCGCGCGGTGTCTTCGCTGTCAAGGTTCTGAGCCAGCACCACTATGGCATATGGCCCGCCGGGGCTGTAGACGATGCCAGCATCGTGCATAAGGTTGGGCAGGTTGCCGGTTTTGTGCGCAACCGGTACATTGTCAGGCAGGTTGGCGGGAATGAGGAAATTCAGCTCCTGGCGCAGCAGGATGTCGAGCATCCACTTGCTCTCGTCGGCGTCAACCAGCCGCGCGGAGTAGAGCATCTCGAAGTAGCGCATCATATCGCCGGAGCTGGTGAGGTTGTCGTTGTTGGGGTCGTAGATAGTGTGGCCCAAGCCGTAATCCTGCAATGTGCTGTTGACGGCATTCTGTCCACCGACGGTGCGGATTAGCATCGCGGCAGCGGTATTGTTGCTCTCATCAATCATCAATTCGGCGGTGCGCTGTACGGTGAGTACGGTTCCCGGGTCAATACCTGGGTCGCCATTAGCGTAATCTTCGATATCATCATCGAGAATGGCGGTGATGGTGTCGTCATAGTTCAGTTTGCCCTGGGCATGCAGGCTGGCTACCGCCAGCAGCACATCGAGCTTGTACAGGCTGGCTGCAACGAACCGCTCGTTGCCTCTGACCATTGCCATTTGCCCGGTGTCCAGCTTCTTGACTGCCAACGCCCAATCGCCCGCCAACCCCGCCACGCTCTGCTCCAGCAGCTTTTGCAGGTTGGCGTCGGGCAGATCGGGCGCACTGCTCCAGCGCAGCAGCTCTGCCGCACTAGCTTGCGACTCGCGCAGAGGGTGTGCTGAGGTTATCCCACTGAAGTTGAGACAAAGAATAAGCACGATTAGCAGCGATGATAGTGGACGAAACTTCCGCAATTTGACTCCACCTCCGTAACAGATAATGTTAGCACTGACTACATATGTTTAACGGGTATTTTGCAGCAACGTTATTATAAGGAAAGTTGCTGATTACGTCAACCTTGTGCATAATATGGGGTGCAATTCATCATTTTGCACAACCGTTTATCCTGTAGGGGCGCACGTCAGCGCGCTCTGCTGCCAACTACGAAGCGTCGGCCGCTCTCAATTCACTGCCTGCGCAATACGTAGATGGCCGGAGTAAGTCCGCCAAATCTTACCCTGATGCTTTGCGTCAGCCGCCACAGCT
>QHBQ01000148.1 GCA_003243865.1 Candidatus Chloroheliales bacterium
TGATTATCCCGACGTGTTCGCTCCAGGTAATCAGGTCAGCATAGCTATTGATATAGCTGGGCGCATTCTGGCGCAGCCGCGCATCCACCGTGTTCACGAAATCCAGGCACAACCGCTCCCCGATTAGCTTGATGTTTGCTGCATTTGTCTCGGCCATAAACTTCCTACTCCTTTAGTCCTATTTCGGTTCGTAACCATTGAAATTACCTTGACGGGTTACAGTATATGTGGTATACTGTAACCAGCAAAGAGATTATAACTGGTTACGACGGGATTGTCAAGTGGCGGGCTGGGGTTCTAACCAACCTCAACCAAAGGATAAGGAGGCGAACAATGGAACTGCTAATTTTCGTGCTGGCGCTAGTCGCCCTCAACATCGTGGTCTGGTACTTTGGCGCAGACAGCCGTCCGCGCATCGAGAACGATCGTGGGCGGCAGAGCGGCCGCCGTGCGATTTAGCACCTCCTCCCCCACCGGGAGAGGTTGGGAGAGGGCGAGCATTACTCACAAGGGAAAAGGAGAGTACAGATGTTGAATTGGTATGAACAGCAGATTCGCAGTGAGGAGATTGAGCGCGAACTTGCGAACCGGCGGCAAATACACGAAGCGCGGGCTGCCCGGCCCTACCGCAGGGGATGGCTTGGAAGCACTCGGTCGCGGCTGGGGCGGGGATTGGTTGCCTGGGGCTGGCGGCTGCAACAGCACGCTGCTGACGCGGAAGATTGATGCAAACCCCTCGTCAATGCCGCAATATTCCAAACCGAAAAGTGGGGGCGCACTGATGTGCGCCCCACTTTCTACTTTCCACTTGCCACTTTTTACTGGCCTACGGCGTAGTAATGCTCTTGTACACAATCCCTGCCATCTCATCTCTGCGGATGATCTGCCTGGGGCGGAAGCTGCCGTCGGGGTAGCCGTTGACTACACCCTTGTGGTGGGCAGTCTCAATGCTGGCGAAAAAGACATTGCTGGGTGGCACGTCGGTGAAGGTTTGCTGCCCCCCAGTCGGGGTGAACAAGGGATAGTGCGCGGCATTGACTACCAGTTTGGTGAGTTGCCCGCGCGTAATAGCGATGTTCGGCAGGTAGCATGGGTAGGTTGCCCCTGCTGCTTGGCACGAGGCGGGGTCGAAGCCGCTGAGGATGCCTGCGTGGAAGCCAGTCTCGATGTAGACATAGGCAAAGTAGCCAGGCGCCACATCGGTGAAGTCCTGCATTCCACCAGGAGGGGTGTAAGGAGTGAGGCCGAAGCCGAGCACAACCACCTTGGCGAACTGAGCGCGAGTAGCGGTGCCGCCAGGAGTGTAGTGGGTGGGGTCGGTGCCATTGATGACCCCGCGACAGTTGAGGTAGTGGATCGCAGTATAGAAGATGTTGCCAGCAACGTCCACGAACTGATTGGGACAGTCGGTTGGCGTAGTGCCGGGCATCGGGGTGTTGGTTGCCGCTGGCGCAGGAGTGCTGGTTGCCGCCGAGCCAGGGGTGTTGGTGGCTGGGGCCGGGGTGTTAGTGGCTGCCGCTACTGGCGTTGCTGTCTGGGTTGGCGTGCTGTTTGATGGAGTAGCCGAGGGTGGCAAGATCGGCGTCACCGTCGGGGTGAAGCTGAAGTCGAGTGGCAGATACGGATTGAAGAGTACGTCGTAATCGGCATTGAAACCAGTCGCCCGCGCCCAGGCAATGCTCACGCTGTCGCTGCCAGGAACCTTGACCACATGAGGCTCGATGTTGTAGTGGGCAGGGTCTTGTCGAAGGTGAACTCCTTCTCGTTGGCAAAGTTCAGCGCCTCGTCGGCGATGCGGTAGTAGATGTTCGCCGCCTCGACACCGTATCTGCTGCTGTAGAACACCGCCACGCGGTTGCCCACCGGCACTGCCTGTCCATCGCTGCCCTTGCTGTAGGATACCTGCACTGTGGGCGACCAGTTCACGCGGTCAAGTGACGACTTGATGAATACATTGTGGTTGGAGCTGGAGCCGACGGTAAAGGTGACGTAGTAGAGGCCCGCATCCGACTTGGCGATGCGCGCATTGACGCCATTGACAACCAGGGTGCGGTTCTGGTCCCAGGTTACCCCGCCATCGGTGGAGTGGGCGATGAAGGTGCCGAGGTTGCTGCCGTTGCTGCTCACAAAGTACACCATCGTCACGCTGCCGTCAGACTCAACAATCGCGCGGGATATCCCTGGACTCTCGCTCGACCAACCGAGTTGTACCTGGCCCTGCGCTGTCCAGGTTAGTCCATCCGGCGAGGTTGAGCGGTAGATGTGTGAGCTGCTAAAGCTTTCGCTAATCTGGTAGAGCAGCAGATAGCTGCCATCGTGCAACTGCAACAATGACGGGGTACCCTCGCTGGCCGAGGTGGCGATTGCTGCCACCGGCGTAGACCAGGTGAGGCCATCCACACTTGAGGAGGTCACGTAGATGTCGGCGCTGTCGTAGCGGAAGAAGGCCATCAGAAACGAGCCATCGGCGCGGCGCACGAGCGAGGGCTGATAATCGTTGGTTGAGCCGCCAACCGCAATGACCGGGGTAGGTATGGGTGTGGGAGTAGAGAACGGCAACTGGTTAGTTTTACCGTTGTCTGATGGTGAACTTGCTGCATCAGCGTCATGAGGATGGCCGCTGCTCAACAAGGCCAGGGTGAGTAGAACCGCCGCCAGGGATAGGCCCGCCACGATGCGAGAGAGGGGGAATTGGTTTGACATTTCCAGTCTCCTTTTCTCTTAGCCGAGCCCGGCTAGCCAATTTCATCCCTGCACCTTTCTCTGCTTTCGTATACCCCTGGAAGAAAATGGTTGGATTTATCACGCAGCAAAAGCCCCCCAGCAACTGCAAGGTGGGGTCCAACACTACATCAGCAAGGTGGGTAGGGTCGGCGCACTTCAGCCAAATCGCGTTCAACCCTGTTGCGTTA
>QHBQ01000166.1 GCA_003243865.1 Candidatus Chloroheliales bacterium
GCCAAAGGCGTTGGTGTAGGCAACCTTGCCCTCTTCCAGGCAGGCAGGGGTGAAAGGCTGCTGGCCGTTGGCATCGCCGATGGCGTAGATGCCGGAAATATTGGTTTCAAGGTAGTCGTTTACCTTGATGTTGCCCTTGTCATCGGTTTCGATGCCCGCCACCTGAAGGTCGAGCGTGTCGCCGTTCGACTGCCTGCCGATGGCAACGAACAGGTGGCTGCCCGCGACAGTGCGCTCGTCACCCGCCTTGTTCTGCACGGTGAGCCGAATACCCTGCTCAGTCGGTTCGATGCGGCTAGCCTTGTAGCCGAGCAGCAGGTTGAGGCCTTCATCGCTGAATGCCTGCGCGATGACCTTACTAATCTCCGGCTCCTCGTTGGGAACAAGATGGGCATTGCTCTGCACGATAGTAACTTCCGACCCGTAGCGCCGATAGCACTGGCCCAGTTCGCAGCCGATATAACCGCCGCCGAGGATGACAAGGTGGCTGGGAAGTTCGGTCAGGTTCATCACATTCTCGTTGGTGTAGTATTGCACCCGGTCAAGCCCTTCGATATGCGGAACGACGGGGCGCTGGCCGGTGGCAAGGAAGATCTTGTCGGCGTGGAGGATACGGCCCTGGACGGTAATCTGATGGTCGCCCGTAAAGCGAGCCTGGCCCTTTATCAGGGTGAGATTCTTTTGCTTATTGGCATCTTCCAGCATCCCCTCGCGCTCTTTCTTGAGCCGCTCATCCTTCTCTTTGACGATGGCGGCCAGATCCACGGTCGGCGCGCTGGCGCTGACGTGGTAGCGGGCGGCGGTGCGCACCTGATGGGCAATGCGGGCACGGTGGATCATGAACTTGCTGGGGATGCAGCCGACGTTCAGGCAGGTGCCGCCATAGGGGTCTTGATAAATCAGAGCGACTTTCTTACCAGTAGGCACGACCATGCTCTCCACCTGGGTGCCAGCCTCGCCTGCGCCGATAATGATCGCGTCGAACTCTTCGGTCATAATAAGCCTCCTATAGTTTGATGCCATAGCCGAGATAAGATAGTGACGTATCCTTGCTGATGGTGAAGCCACCAGCGTAGCGGTCGCGCAGCAGCCCGATGGCGGTGGCAAGGGGGTTGCGGGCGGGGCTGAGGCCGCGCACCTCCTGGTTCTGCACCCTAGCGCGGGCGAGGGCGAGGGTCAGTTCGTCGGGCGGCACGAACATCCGCCACTCGTGGGTGTGCGGCGGGGTAGCGTGCAGAATATTCTGAATGCCCACAATCGCTAGCAGCAGCGACTTGACGGTGCGATTGATGGTGTCGTAGGCGATCACCCCGCCGGAGCGCACTACCCGGCTCATCTCGCCCACGGCATCATCGAGGCGGTCGGAGACGTGTTCGAGGAAGTCGGAGCTAACCACTGCATCGAAGCTGGCGTCGGCGAAGGGCAGGTCGAAGACGCTGCCAACCAGATATTCGATGTTGAACAAGCCACTACCCACAGCGTGGCGGCGAGCGGTGGCGATGCTGGGGGCGGAGCGGTCAATGCCGGTCACGATTGCGCCCGCCTTCGCCAGTTGCTCGCTGACCAACCCGCCGCCGCAGCCGACATCGAGGATGCGCACGCCGCTCACCTCGCCCAACACCTGGCGAATGGCCGAGCGAAAGTAGCTGGTGCGGGTGGGGTTCATCTCGTGCAGCAGGCAGCAGGTGCCGCGCGGCGACCACCATTCGTCGTTGAGGTCGTCGTACCAGGAATTGTTGATCGGCATAATGCGTTCACCAGCTTGATGAACTCTTCGGCGCTGCTGGGAGCATGACCAGCCCACTGGTTGTTGAAGTAGCCCCAGACCTCATGTTCTTCGGCGAGCAACTTCTTGGCGATTTCCGCCCACTTCTGTAGCTCTTCGCTGCGGTCGCGCACGGGGATTGGCTCTTGCAAGTCGCCGAGCCAGCGGATATAGACGAAATCGGCGGTGGCAACATCCAGGTAGCGGGGCATCCAGGGCGCGTCGCTGGAGGTCAGCGCCAGGGCGATGTTGTGGAAGCGCAGGATGTTGTAGAGCTTGTCGTCCAGCCAACCCTTGTGTCGCACCTCCACGGCGTAGCGATAGGGATGCACCGCATCCTGCTTGTCAGCCGCAGTGGTGGGCGGCAGGGCGGCCAGGTAATTCTCCAGCGCGGCATAGTTCTCCTCAGTCGGCTTGAAGCTGTAGGGGAACTGTAGCACGAACGGCCCCATCTTTGCGCCCAGTGCGGCCATGGTGGTAAGGAACTCGTCGGTCTCCTGCTGGGCGTCGAACAGCTTCTTGTCGTGGGTGATGATGCGGGGGAACTTGGCGGCGAAGATGAAATCGGCGGGGGTGCGCTCGTGCCAGTCGGCAACCGTGCTGGGGCGGGGTATGCCGTAGAAGGTGCTGTCCAGCTCGACCGTCTTGAAGTGCTTGACGTATTCATCGAGCATCTCCTTCGAGTCGCTGGTGCCTTCGGGGTAGAAGTTGCCCGCCCAGTCGCGGTAGTTCCAGCCTGCGGTACCGATGTGGAGTGCTGAGTTTTGAGTTTTGAGTTTTGAGCTAGGCATTTGCTTTACCCCAGATGCTGCTTGAAGAAGGCAATCAGTTCGGTGAAGGCGTCGGCAGCGGCGTCGGGCTTGCCCATGCCATGCGTAGGGTTCATGAAGGCGTGACCGGCGTCGGGGTATACGATGACCTTGGAATCATCCTTCTCCTGCTGCTCGATTAGGTTCGCGATGTTGTCTCTGGTACTCTTAGGGATGCTCGGGTCGTTCTCGCCAAAGATGGCAAGGATGGGTACGGTAATCTTCGCCATATCCTCGGCGGTCGGGTTGTAGCCGCCGGGATAGAAAGGGGCGATGCAGGCGAGTTGCTCACTGACCTGCTCGGCGGTGCGCAAGGTGAGCATCCCACCCATGCAGAAGCCCGCCATGCCAACCGCCTTCGGTTCAACATCGTCACGCCCGCGCAAGTAGACGATCGCCTGCTCGATCTCGGCCACCGCCTCATCCTTGTTCAGCGTCATCGCCCCCTTCTGCGCCTCGTTCGGCTCGGCCACTACCTTGCCATGATAGAAGTCGGGAGTCAGCACTACGTAGCCTTCGTTGGCGATTTGCTGCGCCAGGTCCTTGATGTGCGGCTCGAGGCCCCACCACTCCTGCACCAAAATTACGCCGAGGTGCTGCTGCCCGTCATTAGGGCGAGCGAGGAAGCCATCGGCGCTGCCGCCGTTGCCGGGGTAGCTGACCGTCTCGGTAGTTACGTTATAGCCCTGGGGATTAGGTTGCATAGCTGCTCCTCCTGTTTTAACAAAATGATACAGTGCCGTTGTCCCATTATTATAACATAAATCGGGCCATCAGGTTATCAGGAGGCACGGATAAGCGGCGCGACCAGCAATGCCGCAGCTGCGACAACCAGGCACCAGCCAGATTTGAAGCACTGCCCCCAATCGTGCTATAATAAGGGCAACACAAACCGCAGTCATCACTGAAAGGAGCATCGCCATATGTACGATTTGGCCGCCTTTCGTGACCGCATCGCCGCTCTCTACCGCCGCTCCGCCCCGTACGACGATGGTCGTCGCCCCACTCAGCAAGACCTCGCCGACGCCATTAACCTCAGCCGCTCGGAACTGAGCAGTCGGCTCAATGGCCTACGTCATGCCCGGCTGCTCCCTCGCGACGTTCACGCCATCATCCGTACCCTCGCCGAGTGGGGCGCGATTACCACCCAGGCCGAGGCGCGCGAACTGCTAGCTCTGGTGAATTGCCCTAACTTCACCGCCGCGGAGTGGCAGTCGCCGCCGCTGGTTGACCTTATCCCCCCGCCAGCGACACCATCGGCTGCTCCTGCGCCTGACCCCGCGAGCCAGCCACGCAGCAACCTACCCCACGCCATCACTAGCTTCGTTGGTCGCCGCCGCGAACTGGACGAACTTGCCCGCCTCATCCCCCAGCAGCGGCTCGTCACCCTCAGCGGTGTGGGCGGCGCGGGCAAGACCAGGCTAGCGCTGGAAGTTAGCGTACAGGTGCAAGGGCGCTTCGCCGATGGCGCTTACTTCGTCGAGCTAGCTAGCCAGCGTGACTCCGATCTGGTGGCGCAGAGTGTCGCCCGCGCTCTGGGAGTGAAAGAGCAGGCTGGTCAGTCTGCGAGCGAGGCGACGCTAGCCTTCATCCAGAGCAAGGAATTGCTCCTCGTGCTGGACAACTGTGAGCATCTGGTGCGCGCGAGTGCCACACTTGTGCGCGAGTTGTTGACCGCTTGCCCGCGCCTACACGTTCTCGCCACCAGCCGCGCGCTGCTGCGCGTTGCGGGCGAGGTAGTTTACCCTATACCCCCTCTGCCGCTGCCAGGGGAAGGCACGGCCAGCACGGCAGAGGGACTAATCAGTAGTGAGGCGGTGCAGTTGTTCGTGGAACGAGCCAGCGTCCACCCCGCCTTCCGCTTTAGTAACGATAACGCTACGGTAGTACGGGCGATTTGTGAGCAACTCGATGGCATCCCCCTTGCCATCGAGCTAGCCGCTGCCCGCCTGCGGGTGTTGTCTGCCGCCCAGCTTCAGGCCCAGCTTGCCGACCGTTTCGCAATCCTTGCCGACCGCAACGAATCAGACCCTCGCCACCAGACGATCAAGGCCACCATTGATTGGAGCTACAACCTACTCACCCCCGATGAGCAGTCACTATTCCGCAAACTGGCAGTATTCAACGGCGGCTTCACCCTTGCCGATGTCGCTGGTATCCTGAGTGTGCCTGAGACTGCGGTGCTGGATGAATTGACCGAACTACTCGACAAGAGCCTGATTTATCAGACCCCCGGTGTTGAGGACGAGCCTCGTTTTGCGATGCTGGAAACCGTCCGCGAATACGCTCTGCTCAAGTTGTGTGAGGCGAGCGAGGAAGAGGATGCCCGCCGCGAACACGCCAACTACTATGCGATCGTCGCCGAGGCGTCCTACAACGAGTTGCGCGGCCCCCAGCAGGGGCGATGGTTCGCCCGGCTCAAGCAGGAGCATGACAATTTGCAGTCGGCGGCTACCTGGGCGCTCGACAACGCCCCCCCGCTGGCTCTCCGCTATGCCGCCGCGCTGTTCCGCTTTTGGTATCCGATGGGTTACATCAACGAGGGCATCCAGACTATCGAAGCGGCGTTGGCTAAGAGCGCGGGCCCAGCCGAGCAGAGGCGGGCACAGGCGTTGCGCAACCTGGGTGTACTCTACATGGAGCAAGGTGCTTTTGAGCGAGCCAACTCTCTGTATTGGGAGAGCCTCCAGCTTTATCATGACCTCGATCAGCCGCGTGAGGTCGCTACCTGCTACTTCGATCTCGGCATCGTAGCGATGGAGCAGGGTAACTACGAGCGCACTGATGAATATTTCACCACTGCATTGCGGCTGTACCGTGAGTTTGGCGACAGCAGCGATGTGGCCCAAACGCTGGTCGCTCTCGCTGAGTTCAGGACATATCAAGACCGCTTTGTTGAAGCCGAGCCGCTAGCCCGCGAAGGGTTGGCCTTGCAGCGCCAGGCGGCCAACAACCGCGCCATAGTTGAGACCCTGAATATCCTGTCCGGTGTTGTCGCTCACAAGGGTGATTATCTGGCCGCTCGCCATTTCTGCGAAGAGGCGTTGGCGATTGCCAATCAGCAAGGCGATCGGCGCAATGCGGCCGTCTCAATGCGTAGTCTAGGTGAGATACTTTATCATCTGGGTGACTATCCTGCCTCCTACAAGATACTGCAGCAAAGCATTGTTCTCTCCCAGGAACTGGGAAGTAGAACCGGCATTATTTCGGCGCTCGAACTGCTTGCTGAGGCGGTTTCCGCAGATGACCCGGCGCGGGCGACGCGACTGTGGGGCGCAGGTAATGGCTTGCGTAAGGCAATTGGTCTGACCCCACCTCCCAATGAACAGTTCAAGAGCGAGCAGGACAGAACCGCCCTGCGTCACCGCCTCGGCAACGCCGCCTACGCTCATGCCTATCTCGAAGGGGAGATGATGTCGCTCGAAGAAGCGATCGCCTACGCTTTGGTGCAAAGCGATACCAGCTCGTCTGCTCTCCCGGTCTACCCTTGATCTGGTTCTCTGTGGAAGGAGCAATCTCTCCTCATGTACGACTTGCCCGCCTTTCGTGAACGCATCGCTGCCCTCTATCGCCGCACCGCCCCCTACGACGAGGGTCGCCGTCCTACCCAGCAAGACCTCGCCGATGCCATCGGCCTCAGCCGCTCCGAATTGAGCAGTCGGCTCAATGGCTTGCGCCACGCCCGCCTGCTCCCCCGCGACATACACGCGATCATCTGTACCCTGGCCGAGTGGGGCGCAATCACCACCCAGGTCGAGACGTGGGAGCTACTCGCGCTGGTGAATTGCCCCGACTTCACCGCCGCCGAGTGGCAGTCGGCCCCGCTGGTTGATCTCATCGCCACGCCCGCAACGCTATCGGCTGCTCCTGTTATCGGGAGCCAACCGCGCAGCAATCTGCCCTACATCATCACCAGCTTCGTTGGTCGCAGCCGTGAATTGGACGAGCTTGCCCGTCTCATCCCCTACCGGCGGCTCGTAACCCTCACCGGCGTGGGCGGCGCGGGCAAGACCCGCCTGGCAATCGAAGTCGCCAGCCAGGTGCAAAGCCGCTTCGCTCACGGTGTATGCTTCGTCGAACTAGCCAGCCAGAGCAACCCTGAGATGGTAGCGCAGACCATCGCCCGCGCCATCGGCGTAAAGGAGCAAGCCGGGCAGTCGGCAGCTGAAGCGTTGCGCTCGTTTATCCAGGGAAGGGAACTACTCCTCGTGCTGGACAACTGTGAGCATCTGGCGCGGGCGGTTGCCACGCTGGTGCGCGAGTTGTTGACCACTTGCCTCCGCCTGCACGTTCTCACCACCAGCCGCCAGGCGCTGCACATCGCGGGCGAGGTGGTTTACCCGATGCCGCCACTGTCACTGCCACGGGAAGACGCGGCCAGCACGGTGGAGGGGCTAATTAGCAGCGAGGCGGTGCAACTGTTCGTCGAGCGGGCCAGCGCCCACCCTGCCTTTCGCCTTAATGATGCCAACGCTGCGGTGGTGCGAACCATTTGTGGGCAACTCGACGGTATCCCCCTTGCGCTCGAATTGGCCGCCGCCCGCCTGCGGGTGCTGTCTCCCACCCAGCTCCAGTCCCAGCTTGCTGACCGCTTCGCCCTACTTGCCGATCGCTTCGGCGCGGAGCCGCGCCACCAAACCCTCAAGGGTACTATTGATTGGAGCTACAATCTGCTCCCCGTCGCCGAGCAGACGCTGTTTCGCCGCCTGGCGGTGTTCAGTGGCGGCTTCACCCTTGCCGATGTCGCGGGGATGCTGGGCATGGCCGAGGCAGTTGCTCTCGATACCCTTACTGAGTTGCTCGATCAGAGTTTGATCTATCAGACCGCCGGGTTGGAAGATGAGCCGCGCTTCGCGATGCTGGAGACCATCCGCGAGTATGCCCTGCTCAAGCTGCGCGGGGCGGGGAAGGAGGAGACGACCCGCGAGCAGCACGCTAATTATTATCTGAATCTGGCGGAGGCTGCGGAACCAGAGCTAAGAGGTACGCAGCAACCGCTCTGGCTGGCGCGGCTGGAAGCCGAGCATGATAATATCAGTGCAGCTCTGGGCTGGTTGATAGAGCATAAGGCCGAGGCGGGACTACGAATATCAGGTGCGTTGTGGCGGTTCTGGTATATGCGCGGCCACATTAGCGTTGGCCGAAAGTGGCTGGAAGCGGCGCTGGCGCAAAGCGACCCAGCACCAACCCTGCTGCGGGCCAAAGCGCTCAATGGCGCTGCGGCAATGGCCGATCAACAGGGCGATAACGCAGCGGCGCGGGCGATGCACAAAGCGAACCTGGCAATACGGCAAGTGTTGAAGGACAATAAAGGTATTGCTCAGACCCTCACAAATCTGGCGAATGCAACGCTTGACAGCGGCGATTATGAAACCGCGCGTTCACTCTATGAACAATCCCTTGCCATATACCGAGAGTTGAACGAGCGCTGGGGCATGGCTATGGTACTTAGCAATCTTGAAAATCTCACTTACATCCAGGGCGGTTATGGAGCATCGGATGCATACTATGCGGAAAGTATGACAATCAGCAGGGAACTGGGCGAAAAGTGGCTCATTGCCCAACTACTCATCCGTAAGGGCGAGAAAGTTCGTCGCGAAGGAAGCTATGCGACGGCACGGGCGCTGCTTGAAGAGAGTCTGAGCATCAAGCGAGCGTTGGAGGATAAGCTAGGGGTCGCTCTCGCCATCGCCGGGCTAGGCCATGTTGCCAGGGACGAAGGTGATTACTATACCGCCCGCTCACTCTTCGCGCAGGCTCTCACCACCAAGTGGGAGTTGGGAGACAAGCGCCGGATTGTCCACAGCCTGGAAGATTTCGCCAGCCTTGCCGCCGCCCAGCATCAGGCCGAGCGGGCAGTCCGTCTACTGGCGGTAGCAACTATGTTGCGCGAGAGGTTGGGTACACCGCCGCTGCCTTATGAGCGCGATGAGCACACGCACGTGCTAGCAGCGGCACGGAATCAGCTGGGCGAGACAGACTTTATGGTAGCCTGGGCGGAAGGTCAGCATATGTCGCTTGAGCAAGCTGCAACTTATGCCTTGGAGCAGATGTCTGCCATTGGTGAAGCGATTTACCCCTGATTCCAAACTTTCTTCTGTTTCCCACCGCAGCGCACTTGCGTCGGCGGTGTTTGTTTTTTGCCCAAACTCGCAACAGAATACCAAACAAAACCAAACAAACTGCCGACCCTCTGCCGCTAAAATAGGCTGTGATGCAAGCGAGGGGTGCAATTAGTTCTCTCTATACTCCCTGACCCTTCCCTTGTTTTATGGTTCCGGTAGGAGGCAGCTTGCCCTGCCTGCCCGTCGCTAACCCGCCAATAGTTGAAAGGAGTAAATCATGTCCAGGCACTCCCCTAGTTGGGTGAGATATATGCTCACCATGCTGTTGTTCGTCAGCATGGTAATCACTGCCCCCATCTCCAGCCAGGCCGCCGGCACCCACCCTGCCGCCAGCACAAAAACCCAAGCATCACCCGACCTTGGCAAGCTGCCCCTGCGCTACGAAGTCAATCGCGGTCAGTTCGGCCCTTCGGTCCTATACCAGGCCCGTGCCGCTGGCTACACCCTGTGGTTGAGCAGCGATGGCTTTACCTTTGGCCTTACCAGCCCCCAACCTGCTACTGCTGCCGATGAGCACAGGCTCGCCCCTGACCATAAGCCACAATCTCCTAATCTCAACCCGCCTGCTCTGGTTCACATTGGGCTGGTCGGAGCCAGCGACAAGGCGCTGGTTACTGCCAGTGGCGAGTACGCCGACAAGAGCAACTACTATATCGGCAATGACCCTGCCCAGTGGCACAGCGATGTGCCAAGCTACGCTCACATCGAATACCAGAGCATCTACCCCGGCATCAACCTTGCCTGGCACAAGCGTGATGGGCAGCCGGAGTACGACTTCATTCTCCAGCCGGGGGCCAATCCCAGCGCCATCCAGATGAAGATTAGCGGCGCGAATGGGGTTGAAATCCAGAATGGCAGCCTGGTGCTGCTCACCGCCGCTGACGACATCACCCAGCCCGCCCCCACTATCTACCAGCAGGGCAGCGCTGGGCCTCAATCAGTCAGCGGCGGATACCGCCTGCTCTCCTCCGATACAGTCGGTTTCAATGTTGGCGCTTACGACCCCGCTCTCCCGCTTACCATTGACCCACTGGTACTCGGCTATTCCACCTACTATGGCGGGTCTGGCGATGACCACGCCATCGGCGTAGCGACTGACAGCAACGGCATCGCCTATGTCACCGGCCAGTACGATAACTACATCCCCTTTCTACACACTTACGACTACCAGGCATTCGTGATCAAGCTCCGGCCTGATGGCTCCGCCCCGGTCTACACCACTCTGCTCGGCGGCAATGGCATTGACGAAGGCCGCGCCATTGCTGTAGACGGTGTTGGCAACGCCTACGTAACTGGCGCGACCAGTTCTACCAACCTCGCCACCCCGAATGGCTATCAGACAACTTATGGCGGCGGCCAGCAAGATGTATTCTTTGCCCGCCTCGATGTCAGCGGCCACCTAACCTACGCCACCTATCTCGGCGGCGGCTCCGACGACCCGCTCAGTTCCGAATGGCCCGATGGGGTTGCCATAGACGGCGCGGGCAACGCTTACCTGGTTGGCAACACCGACTCCCACGACTTCCCCCTGCTCAACCCACTCAAGCTTTACTCTGGTCTGCTTGACGCCTTTGTTGCCAAGTTGAACCCAAACCTCAACGGCCCCTCCTCACTTATATACTCTACCTATCTCGGCGGCCTAAAGGACGATTACGGTGAGAGCATCGTGGCCGACAGCAGCGGTAATGCCTATGTCACCGGCTATAGCGCCTCCTTCGACTTCCCTTTCCTCAACGCCTATCAACCCCAGATACAGGGTAGCGAGAGCGCCTTCATCACTAAGCTGCTCCCCAGCGGCAACAGCCTCGGCTATTCCACATTCTTCGGTCATGACAGCTTCGGCACCGGCATCGCTAGGGACAGCAGCGGCAATATCTACATCACTGGCGAGACCTACGTCTCCGTTCCCATCCACAACGCCTACCAGAACACCAAAGTCGGCAGCAATGGCTACCTCGATATGTTCATCAGCAAGCTCAATCCCAACTGCACCCTCGTGCTCTATTCCACCTACCTCGGTGGCAGCGTTGATGATAAAGCGCAAGGCATCGCGGTAGACAACGTCGGTAACGCTTACGTCAGCGGCTACACCCAATCCACTAACCTCCCCATCCGTGCCGCAATCCAGGCCCAGAATAACGGTCAATACGACGCACTGGTCGCCAGGATAAACACCAACCTCAGTGGTAATTCCTCGCTCATCTACTCCACCTACCTGGGTGGCAGCGACAACGATTACGCTGAGAAGATTGCCCTCGCTGGCACCAGTGTCTATGTCGTAGGCCAGACCCATTCGCTCAACTTCCCCACCGCGAACCCCTACCAGGGGCAGAAGAACCTCGCCTCGGACGCATTTATCAGCAAACTGACCTACGAGTAACTCATGCTACTCCCAACACAGGAAAGGAGCAAACCGTGAAAGTCCAACGTCTCACCTCATTCGCCCTCATTGCCATTGCCCTGCTGCTGGTGCTGGGCCAGGGGATGAGCGGAGCAGCCAAGGCCGCACCTCACTACCAGGTCAGCACTACCGTCAGCGTCGCCCGAAATCAGACCGCTAAAATCGAAAACCCTGCCAGCCAGGTTCCCTACCGCATCACCGTGCAGGGCCGCCTCACCGACCCTGGCGGCAACCCCATTAGCAACGCCACCAGCGTAACCTTCAAGCTCTATCAGCAGCCCACTGGCGGCAGCGCCTTCATTTCCGAAGGCACCGTTATCACCCCTGACGCCAATGGCCTGTTCACCTACCAGGTTGGCACTGGTGTGACGATTAGCGGTACGGTTTCCTATTTCGGCTCGCCGGTGTACCTCGGCATCAGCGTTGGCAACGACTCAGAGATGACCCCCCGCTTCCTCATGACCGCCGCGCCATACGCAATGGGCCTTGCTGACGGTGCGAATATCGTCGGCCCGCGTGGTATCTACATTGATAACAATGGTAGCGCCAGCCTCACCGCATCGGGTATCCAGGCCCAGGGGCCGCTCGGTGTCTACGCCCAGGGTCTATATGGCGCGGGCGTGCTTGGCATCTCTGACGATAGCTCCAGCTACTGGCAAAGCACTGGCGTAATCGGCCTCAGTAACCTCAATGGTGGGGTGGGTGGTGCTTTCACTGGCACGGTCGGGGTGGTCGGCTACGGCAACTCCGCCAATGGCCATCTATCCGGCTACCATGACGGCGTATCCGGCCTTGCCAGTGATGCAAGTGGCAGCGGTGTGTACGGCCATGCTTACGGCGCGAACGGCGAAGGGGTATGGGGTTCGGCACAAGGTAGCGTCAATGGTGCAATCGGTGGCTGGTTCGACAGCTATGACCTGGGTGCGCCCCACACCGCCATCTATGCGCGGGGCAGCGGCCACGCCAGCGGTGGCTGGGTTACGCCTAACGGCTTCGCCATGATGGTGAAATACAATGGTACCGACGAACTTCACCCCGGCGATGTCCTTGCCCTCGACGGCAATAATGCTGACATGGACGGCGTGACTATCCTCGGCACAGTCAAGGCCAAGCCAGGCGATGCCACTGTCGGCGTGGCGCAGTACCGCTATAGCGTCTACTCCGTCTCCCCCGCCGCCAAAGCGAACGGCAAAGGCGACACCATCCAGGCCGACGCTGCTGCCACCAGCTTCCAGACGGGCGACCTCATCGAAGTGGTCATCGCCGGGCAGGCGCGGATGAAGGCTCCCGCCGCAACCAGGATCGGCGATCGCCTCGGCCTTACTGCTAATGGCGTGGTGACAACTGTCAAGGATGAGGCCGACACCATCGCCCGCGTCGCTGGCGTCCCTGATCACAACGGCTATGTCACGGTGTTCGTCAACTTCAAGTAAAGAAAGGATAAAACCATGAAAGCAAATCGTCTCGGTTCACTCTTGCTGATTGCAATCGCGCTAACGTTGCTGCTCGGCCAGGGTCTCAGCAGCGGCGCAAAGGCCGCGCCCCACTATCAAGTCAACGCCACCGTCCACGCCGACCAGGCGTCGCCCGCTAAAGGTGAAAGCCCCGCCAGTCAATCACCCTACCACATCACCGTGCAGGGTCGTCTCACCGATGCAGCGGGCAATCCGATTACGGTCGCCACCAATGTCACCTTCAACCTCTATGATGCCCCCAGCGGCGGTAGCCCTCTATTTACCGAGGGGCCGATCAGCGTCACCCCCGATAGCCGTGGCCTGTTCACCTACCAGCTTGGCACGAACAATAACATTAACCTGGCGGTGGCTCAGGCTTTCGCCAACAAAGTCTATCTCGGTATCACAATCGCGGCGGATGCGGAGATGACCCCCCGCTTCGAGCTTACCGCCTCTCCCTATGCGATGAGCCTCAGCGTCGGAGCGGTTATCAGCGGTACTTACACCTCGCAAGTTGGCCGTCAAGGTGTGGTCAACGCAATCAACAACAACCGTGATTCTGAGGCCAACACCGGCCTTTATGCCGAAGGCGCAACTGCGGTACGTGGCATGGCTAGTTCTACCGGCAGCAGCAGTGGCTACGGTGCATTCTTCCGCAACGATGGTGGCGGCAGCGGCTCCCAAATTGGCCTTGAGGCGGTGAATTATACCGGCAACCTTAACAGTAGCGGTTACGCCGGTTACTTCTACAACGGTGGCGGCGGCAATAACAGCACTTCTTTGCAGGTTGGCGTCTACGCCTACGACAATGGGGCGGGCAGCGGCGAGCACTATGCGATCAAAGGCTACAACGCTGGTACTGGCAGCGGCCCCCAGTATGGCATCGCCGTCTTCAACGGGGCTAGCACCGGTTACGGGGGCGTGTTTACCGCTACCACCAAAGGGGTAATTGGCGATGCTGGTACCAACGTTCCCAGTTACTCACCCTACAACGACGGCGTGACTGGTCTTACCTCCGCCACCAGTGGCAGTGGCGTCTATGGTCACGCGACCGGCGCAAACGGTGAGGGGGTTTGGGGAACCGCCCAGGGCAGCACGGCTTCGGCAATCGGCGGCTGGTTTGACAGCTACGACCTCAGCTCCAGCCACACCGCCATCTACGCGCGGGGTAGCGGCCACGCTAGCGGCGGCTGGGTCACGCCCAACGGCTTCAGCATGATGGTGAAGTACAACGGCGCGGACGAACTCCACCCCGGCGACATCCTTGCCCTCGACGGCGACAACACCGAACTGGAGGGTATGCCGCTGCTAGGCGCGGTCAAGGCCGATGCCAGCAACGTTGCAGCAGCAGTGGGCATTGCCCAGTATCGTTATCAGCTCTACCCCGGCGACAAAGCGAACGACAAAGGCGAAACCATCCAGGTGGACGACGGTGCTGCCAGCTTCAAGTCGGGCGACCTCATCCAGATAATGGTCGTCGGCCAGGCTGAGGTGAAAGTTTCCGGCACGGTCCATATTGGCGACTGCCTGAGCATTAGCCCTGCTGGTAGCATCGTTGTGACCAAAGTTGCCACCGAAAGCATCGGCAAAGTTGCGGGTAAGCCGGACAAAGATGGCCTGGTCAGGGTCTTCGTCAACTTCAAGTAAGGAGGCTTGTCATGAGTAAAACACGGCTCGCGCCCACCTTCCGCACTGCGTTGCTGGAGGTTGCCGCTGCGCTGGTCGTCGTCAGCACCACGCTGGCGGCTGGTTCGGCTAACTACGCCATCAACTGGGCGCAAATCGGCGCAGGCGGCAGCGAAGGCGCACAGTCAGTCAGCTATCGGCTCGATACCACCATAGGCCAGGGTATCGCCGGGAGTGGTCAGAGCGCCAACTATCATGCCTACCTCGGCTATCGTCAGGCGTTCGGCGCAGCCACGCCCGCGCCGACCTTCACCCCCGGCCCGCCCACGCCCACCCCGCCCTGTCCCGTCCCCTTCGTGGACATCAACGGCAACGTCTTCTACGGGGCGATCGTGTATCTCTACTGCCATGGGGCGGTCAATGGCACCGACCCCACCCACTATAGCCCAGCCGGCACCTCCACGCGCGGGCAGTTCGCCAAAGTGGTCGTACTCGGCTTCGGCGAGACCTTCTACACACCCAACGGCGGCACCCAGGACTTCACTGATGTCGCGCCTGGCTACTTCGCCTACCTCTACATCGAGACTGGTTTCCACAACGGCATCCTCAGCGGCTTCGACCAGGCGGGCTGCACCGCACACGGCGCCATCTATCCTTGTTACCTGCCCAACATCCCGATCACGCGCGGGCAACTGACCAAGCTGGTTGTTGGTGCGGCTCACTATCCCTACTACACGCCTACGGGCGGCACGCAAACCTTCAGCGATGTGCCGCCCACCAACGTCTTCTTCGTCAGCATCGAGACCGCCCACTACAAGGGTGTGATCAACGGCTATCCCGACGGCACCTTCCGTCCCAACAACAACATCCGCCGTGACGAAATGGCCCAGATCGTCTACAAAGGGGTGACGACACCGTAAAGTATGAGTTATCGTTAGCTATACAGTAGGGCGCACTGTTGTGCGCCCTTGCTTGTTGCCCCCGATGCAGGCGATCTGGTACAATCCCAGGTAAGTACTGTGTATCACCCTGAAATTAAACGAATACGATGGGATTTATCGCTATTTGCCCACTCGTAAGGCGTGAAAGTGAGGCGAGAAGATGGCGCAGACAAAGGTGCAGTGGCAGGCGTGGGACGAGCAGGCGTTCGCCCGCTCCCGCGATGAGGACAAGCCGGTGCTGCTGGGCATCAGCGCGGTATGGTGCCACTGGTGCCACGTGATGGACCGGCAGACCTACAGCAACGACGCGGTGGTGAGCTACATCAACGAACACTACATCCCGGTGCGGGTGGACAACGATGAGCGGCCCGACATCAACGAGCGCTACAACCAGGGCGGCTGGCCGACCACTGCGTTCCTCACTCCCGAAGGCGAGATCCTGGCAGGTGCGACCTATGTGCCGCCCGATGAGATGCTGCGGATGCTGCAACAGATTGACCACTACTACCACGCCAACCGCGAGGCGATCAGCCAGCGGGTGGCCGAGATGATCTACCAGCAGGAGCAGCACGGCGAGGCGCAGGGCAACGGCACGACCACCGACCTGAGCGGCGAGATCGTCAGCGGGGTGCTGACCGATATCGAGGCGCGGTTCGACAGTCGCTACGGCGGCTGGGCCAGCCCCGGCAACCCGACCAAGTTCCCCCACCCCTCCACCCTCGACCTGGTGATTGCCCAGCGTTATCGCAGCGGCGAGTCGTTCTGGGCCGAGGTGCTGAACAAGACGCTGGACGGGATGGCGAATTATGGGATGTATGACCAGGTGGCCGGCGGCTTCTTCCGCTACTCCACCGACCGCCAGTGGCAGCTGCCGCACTTTGAGAAGATGCTGGAGGCGCACGCCGGGCTGGTGCGCAACTACGTCAGCGCGGCGCAGGTACTCGACGCCCCCCGTTTCGCCGATGTGGCCCGCTCGGCGATTGGCTATCTGCTCTCCACCCTCTCCGACACGGAGCAAGGCGGCTTCTATGGCAGCCAGGACGCCGACGAGGAGTATTACGCGCTCAACGCCGCTGGGCGCAAGGGGATGGCCGCACCATTCGTGGACACCCGCATCTATACCAACTGGAATGCCGACATGGTGGATACCGCGCTCTACGCTGCTGCCGCGCTGGACAACCCCGTGCTGGCGGAACACGCCTTGCGCACCATTGAGCGGCTGCTGGCCGAGCTACGTGCCAGCGACGGCGCGATGCGCCACAACCTCGACTTCAACGGCAACCCCCAGGGCGAGGGGATGCTCACCGATCAGGCCAGCATGGGACACGCGCTGCTGGCCGCCTACAGCTACAGCGGCGACCGCGCCTACCTGGACGCCGCGACGACCCTGGCCGACTGGCTGCAAGCCAACCTCTATGACACTGAGCAGGGCGGCTTCTACGACCGCAATGCCGCGCAGAGCGAGACGCTAGGGCGGCTGCGTTACCCGGTCAAGTCGCTGACCGAGAACGCGCATGCGGCGGACTTCCTGCTGTGGCTCTACCACCTTAGCGGCGAACAGAGCTACAGGGATATGGCGCTGGCGACACTGCGGGCGTTCACAGAGGAATATCGCAACTACGGCTACTTCGCCAGTGGCTACGCCCTGGTGGTGGAACACGCCAGCAGCGAGCCGACCCACATCATCATTGTCGGCGACCCCAACGCGGCGGATACCCAGGCGCTGGCAGTTGCGGCAATTGGCACCTATCAGCCCTGGAAGCTGGTGCAAATCCTCGACCCCGCCGCCGAGGCCGACGCCTCGCTCATCGAGCAGCGTGGCTATCCCAGCAGCGCGGCGGCCACTGCCTACGTCTGCATCGGCCAGACCTGCTCTGCGCCGATCAGCGATGTGGCGTCGCTACGTCAAGGTTTGAGGTTTGAGGTTTGAGTGGTATTAGGTTGCGCTGATTTCCGCTTGCCCTTTTGCTGTTCATCGCGTAGCCGTTCAACCGATGCACGAAGGCCGCCGATAATCTTAGCAACCTCCTCGGCTTGAGTCGAAAGGCGGTTAAAGTCTGGAGCATCAATGTACCCTACATCAAGGGCAATGTAGAGCTGACAGCGTACTTCCGCACACGAAGCCTTAGCGATAGAGAGGAATTGGTGAAACTCCGTTTTGTTGTAACGCTCGAAACCCTCAGCGATGTTCGACATAATGGAGACCGAGGCTCTTTGGATTTGCCCCGCAAGTCCAAAGTCTTTGGCAAACCCGCCCTGTCGCGTCGTCTGATATACCGCACGGGTTAGTTCTCTGGACTTCTGTCAGGCAACTAGGTCTTCAAATCGCTCTATCATTTCCGTAGCCTCCTTTTGACACAAAATCGCACTGGCGGACCGAGTTCACCAGCGCGAAACATATTAAGACACTCAAACCTCAGCACTAAGGGGTAGGCGTTGGCTGCACCAGGTTCAACGCACCGTATAGGATGGCGCTGAGTTCGTCGCGCTTGCTAATTGCGGTGGGCTTGAAGCTGCCGTCGGGATAGCCGTTGATGATGTTGAGGTGGTGGGCCTGCTCAATGTAGCCATAAGCCCAGTAGCTGCTGGGGACATCGTTGAAACTGGGTGTGGGCGGGTTGTAGACATCATAGCCGCGCGCGAGTACGATGATCTTGGCAAGCTGGTCGCGGCTGAGGGTGGCCGAGGGCTGGAAGCTGCCGTCGGGATAGCCGCTGATCACGCCGTTGGCATAGGCGGTTTCGATGAAGGTGTAGGCCCAGTAGTTAGCTGACACATCACTGAAGTGCGGCGTGGGCGGCGTAATCAGGGTCCAACCGCTGCCAATTGAGATCATCTTGGCAAACTGGGCGCGAGTAACCGCATCGTGGGGATGGAAGTTATGGTCGTCCATCCCGCTGACGATGCCGCGCTGGGCCAGCGACTGGATCGCATTGTAGTCCCAGTAGTTGCAAGGCACATCAGGGAACAACTGGCCGGGGCAAGGGGTGGCGGATGGCAGGTTGACCACGATGCTATCGTTGGCGGTAGCAGTCGCACCATTGGCGTTGCGCA
>QHBQ01000237.1 GCA_003243865.1 Candidatus Chloroheliales bacterium
TCGGCCAGAGTGGATTTGCCGTGGTCAATATGGGCAATAATTGAAAAGTTGCGAATGCGCGACTGCTCGGCCAATTGTTTTACGCTTCCTTGCTGCGATATTTGTCACCGCTGCGGGGCGCACCAAAATAAGCCGATACTCCCCTATCAGCGCACAATTAGTATAAGGTTGGGGCGAGGGTTTGTCAAGGAAAGCGCGAGGGGGGGTAGCAGTCGCACAGCCTCATCGGGTGAGGGTAAACCACACAAATGCGCTATGGTGCTGGCGTAAAACGACGATGCCATCTACTTCGAGGACAAAGGCCGCCCGCAAAAGGTCATCATCTCAGTCAAAGGTGGGAAGAACTACGACGTAAAGATGGTGTGTGAACTTGCTGAGGTAGTCAACAAGGCCCAAGCAGCAATCGGTGTCCTGGTCATATCGGTCAACCCACCGACCCAATGAGGAAGTGGGCTGAAGATGCTGGCTTCTACGAAAGCGGCTACATCCTACGCGGACATGAGCAGCATTATCCACGCCTGCAAATCATCACTGTGGCTGACCTGATTGCTGGTAAGGGTGTCGAGATGTCGCCGCACGATGAAGGGCAGACAATGCAGACAGCGCAACGCGGACAACGTGAGCTTGCCAGCCAGCCAAGTATGTTTGGCAGAAGGGAGCATTAGCAAGCAACAGAAGAGGAGTGGCGAAAGCCACTCCCACCTACTGTAACGCACGCCCCTACTCGATTAGGAGGCCTCGACCGCGCGGACGTAGTTCAACACGTCCGCGTCGAGGTTCTCATAGTTCTCCACTTCAATCTCCGCCACCATGTGTGATTCGCCGGGCAAGATCACCGCCTCATCCAGCGCGGGTCCGGTAAACGCTTGCAGCGCCAACAGGTCGCGCCAGAGCAGAACGATGATCAACTGCTCGGTAGGTTGCGTTCCCAATCGTGGCCCCATAAACAGCCCCAGCAAACCATCCTTTGTCTGCAAATTAGGGATTGCCTTCGTGCGTAGGAACTCCTCATACTCTGCCTGCATCCCGGGGTGTAGTCGGATGCGAACCAGGCGAATAATCATGTTGCTCATCCTTTCTTAGTAAAGAGATATAAGCTCGGCTACACCAGCATTATCGGGTTCGATGGCCGCTGGGGAAACAGAACGTCGAGCAGCACGGCAGCGGCGGGGCTGGCGTAGCAATCGGCATAAATGTAGTTCAACTCGGCAAGGGTGCGGTGGCCCAGCAGCAGGTGGATGAAGGTCAGGTTGGGGAAGCGGGCATCGCCATCTTCCATCCGCTTTGGCGTATAGGTGCTGACCTCGATGAGCTTGCCGTCGCTGAAGACCAGAGTCATATGCTCGCGATAGAAGTTCAGCCGCAACGTGCCACTGTGTCCCGCCATCACGCTGCCAGCCAGCCGCCGCTCCAGCACCGGCGCGATCTGCTGCACGAGCGCGGCTAGGTCGGGTACGCGGATGTACCAGGCGTAAGCGGGGCGGTATCCCTCCAGCAGTTCGCCCAGCGCCGTATACGCTGCATGGCTCGGCCCCAGACTTAGTACCAGGCCGGTTAGCGGCTGTTCGCGAGTCTTGTTCAACTCATCAATCTGCGCCTTGAACTCCTGACCCAGAAACTCGGCCACCGCCCGCAGCGAATGGCCGGGTAGCGCCGCCAACTCGTTAACACTGAACACCTGCGTTGTGGGGTCTGGGTTATCTTCATTGACCTTCGCTTCGGCATAACCCACTGCCGCGCCCCCTATGTCCTCTACAATCCAGAACTTCTTATGGATCAGCTCGTAGCGCCATTCCGACGCATCGCGCAGCCGCACCACCATGCCGTTGCTACAATGAATGGCGTATAGCCGCGCCAGCACCGGGATGTCGTCGGTTGTCGCGGCGCGGAGGCGGTAGGCATCTGCTTGATCCGGCTTGCGCGGCGGGATGCGGAATGGCAGCCACCGCTGGCTGCCGCCATGCGCCAGGGTCATCTCGTAGCCATATTGACGATAATACCAGGGGATGCCGGTGATCGCCTGCAACAACTCGCCCCGCGCCGCGCTGCGGTCATGGATGGCGGCGAATTGCGCCCGCACCAGCCCGCGACGGCGATAGGTTGGGTCGGTGCTGACCGCCTCCGGCTGGCCTACCTTGAAGGGGATCTCCTCGTAAGCCCAGGTCTGCGAGATCAGGCACAGACTGGACACGATTTTGCCCCTGTCGTGTTCATCTACCACCACGGTGAAGTCGCCAGCGTTGGTGGTTGGGTGGTCGCCGCGCATCAGGTCACGGGTCCAGCCACGTAGCCATTCTTCCGGCTGGGCGGGGTCGTCGCTCAGATGGCGAACATTGTGTTCGGCGATCTCCTCGGTATCGGCGGATGTGGCCCAACGCAAGGTCAGCCCGCTGCCCAGGTCGCGGGGCAATCCGGCGTTTTTATCAGGGTTCGGATTGGTCATCTAGCATCTCCTTGTCTAACCCCTCCACCCCCAACTCCGCCGCCACCCGTGCAAACTCGCGCAGGATGGCATCATCGCCCGGCGCAACGCCAATGTCGGCGGCAGCGTCGGCCAATGCTTGCGTGAGGGCTGAGTGCTGAGGGCCGGGTTGTAGGGGCGAACCGTCGCTCGCCCTGCTGCGGGCTGAGGACTGTGCGTCTACTGACTTAGCCTCGGCGGGTACGGTCTCGAAGGTGACGTGTTCTACTGGCAGCGGCTCGCTGTCGGCGGTGAGTAGCAGCGACTTGGCGTAGGCATCGGCGTCCCAGGGTTGGTG
>QHBQ01000215.1 GCA_003243865.1 Candidatus Chloroheliales bacterium
CACGGCAAATCCACTCTGGCCGATCGGCTGCTGGAATATACCGGCACGGTCAGCCAGCGACAGATGGTGGAGCAACTGCTCGACAGTATGCCGCTGGAGCGCGAGAAGGGTATCACCATCAAGGCCCGCGCGGTGCGGATGGCTTATCCCGCCGACGATGGGCAAACCTACGAATTGAACCTGATTGACACCCCCGGCCATGTGGACTTCACCTACGAGGTGAGCCGTTCGCTGGCCGCCTGCGAGGGCGCGCTGCTGGTGGTGGACGCCACCCAGGGCATCGAGGCGCAGACGCTCGCCAACGTCTATCTCGCGCTCGAAGCCGACCTGACCATCATCCCGATCATCAACAAGATTGACCTGCCCAGCGCCCAGATCGAGATGGTGGCCGAGGAGATCGAACGGGTCATCGGCCTACCCCGCGAGCAGATCATCATGGCATCAGCGAAGGAGGGCATCGGCACCCGCGATATCCTCGAAGCGGTGGTGAGGCGCATCCCGCCGCCGCACGGCCAGCCGCAGCGGCCCGCCCGCGCCCTCATCTTCGACTCGCACTACGACTCCTACAAGGGGGTGATCGCCTACGTGCGGGTGTTTGATGGGAGGCTGTCGGTCGGCGAGAACATGATGCTGATGTCCAACGGCAAGACCACTGAGATACTGGAGATCGGCTACTTCAACCCCAACCTGATTGCCACCGACGCGCTCGGCGCCGGTGAGGTGGGCTACATCGCCACCGGCCTGAAGGTGGTGAAGGATTGCCAGGTGGGCGACACGATTACCACCGCCCGTCACCCTGCCAGCGAGCCGTGGCCCGGCTTCCGCCCCGCCAAGCCGATGGTCTACGCTGGTATCTACCCGATGAACAACGACGATTACCCACTGCTGCGCGACGCGCTGGACAAGCTGAAGCTGAACGATGCCAGCCTGGTCTACGAGCCGGAGAGCAGCAACGCGCTCGGCTTCGGCTTCCGCTGCGGCTTCCTCGGCCTACTGCACATGGAGATCATCCGCGAACGGCTGGAGCGCGAGTACGGCATGGAGCTAATCACCACCGCGCCCAGCGTCGCCTATCACGTCTACCGCACCGACGGCACGCTGGTGGAGGTGGACGGCCCCTCGCAGATGCCTGATGTCAGCCGCGTCGAGCGCATCGAAGAGCCGGTAATGGAAATCAGCGTGGTAACACCCAGCCGCTTCATCGGCGCAATCATGGAGCTAGTCACCGGGCGGCGCGGCAGCTTCCACAAGATGGAATACCTCGACGAGCAGCGCGTGCTGCTCAACTACGAGATCCCGCTGGCCGAGATCATCGTGGACTTCTACGACCAGCTAAAGTCGCGCACCCAGGGCTACGCCTCGCTCGATTACACCCTGAAGGGCTACCAGGAGTCGGACATGGTGAAGCTCGATGTGCTGGTCAACGCCGTGCCGGTGGATGCGCTGTCGCTGATTACCCACAAGAGTACCGCGCAGTACCAGGGGCGGGCGCTGGTCAGCAGGCTGCGCAAGCTGATCCCCCGCCAGATGTTCGAGGTGCCGATCCAGGCGGCAATCGGCTCGAAGATCGTCGCCCGCGAGAACATCGCACCGATGCGCAAGAACGTGCTGGCGAAGTGCTACGGCGGCGATATCACTCGCAAACGCAAACTGCTGGAGAAGCAAAAAGAGGGCAAGGCAAGGATGAAGATGGTTGGCAGCGTGGAGATCCCCCAGGAAGCCTTCCTTGCGATGCTCAGTCTGGAAGAGACGGAAGATTAAAGATTATAGATTATAGATTAAAGAAGGATCATCCGTTTTCATCTATAATCTTTAGTCTTTAATCTATAATCTCACAGAAAGGACCCCATTATGGCAAAGCCCACAGCGCGGCGACCGGTGGAGGTGGAGGCGGTCTCCGACGATGAGGCGGAGGTCAGCCCGTCGCGACCGGTTGCCCCCGCCACCAATGCGGCAGCGGCGCGGCGCATCGCCCCACCGACCAACGCGGCGGCTGCCCGCAAGCCGGTTGCCTCCGGCACGACCCCAGCAGCCACGCCCTTGGATGAGGTGAGCGCCACCCCTATCGCCGATGAACCAGCGCCAGCGGCAGAGGCGGTGACCAACGGCGCGACTCCGCCAGTATCATTCACCCCGCCGCGAAAGCGCAACGTGACCCGCCCCGCCATCAGCACAACGAGCGGCACGGCGGTGCGGCCCGCGCCCGCCAGCGTGACCAGCAAGGGCGCGGCGCAGCGGGCGGCAGCAATCAGCGGGCAGACCAAGCCGCGCCCCAAGCCGCAAGCGAAGAAGAGCAGCAACATTGGCCTGATAGCCGGGGCGGGTGCGGCGCTGGTTGCGGTCGTGCTGCTGGTGGCGGTGGTGGTGATGAACGGCGGCAAGCAGGGCGCGGTACTCGCCCCGGCCACCCCCGATGTGCCGACAGTGGCACCATCCACCCCTAACATAGGGATGAACATCCCCACCATCGCCAATCCTGCCTCCACCGAGTCGGCCAACTACGGCCAGACCCCCAACTGCGTGAACTATGCCGCGAAGGTGGATAGCGAGACCATCAATTGCGACATCTACTTGGGCTATGTGAAGAGCAAGGATGATGCGTACAAGCGCCAATACGGCACGATGTTTAACTTCGATTCGCCCCCTGGCCGCCGCGCCCTGGAGGTGCTGCACTCAGACGCGCTTGACGAGCTAATTGACAATGAGGTGGCAGTGCTGGAAGCGCCCAAAGAGGGTGTGACCCCGCCCAAGACTTACATTGATCAGGAGATGACCGACCTGCGCAATAAATCGGGCTTCAGCACCGATGCCGACTGGGAGAAGAACCTTCAGTCCAGAGGCACGAGTATGCAGGAGATTCGCCATACCTTCGAGAAAGCCTACCTGCTCGACCAGATGACCAAGAAGCACGGCACCGCCGCCACCCAGGAGCTATGGCTGCAAGCGGCGCACATCGTCGTGTCCGATCAGACCCTCGCCAACAACATCTACCAGCAAATCCAGGCGGGCGGCGACTTCGCCGCGCTGGCAAAGCAATATTCCACCGACGGGCTGACCAAAGATAAGGGCGGGCTGGTTGGCTTTATCAACCCCAACAACGTAGACCAGGCCACCGCTGCGGTGCTGAAGTCGCTGAAGGATGGCGAGACCGCCAAGCCGTTCGGCACGCGCAAGGGCTGGGAGATCATCCGCGTGCTGAAGCGTGAGTTGCGTCAGATCCAGGACCCGACCAGTCTGACCGAGCAGGGTATCGCCGACTTCCAGACCTGGGTGCGCCCGCT
>QHBQ01000488.1 GCA_003243865.1 Candidatus Chloroheliales bacterium
CCGCTGGAGTACAAGGGTATCCTTTTCCATCAGGCGTTCTTCGGCAACGCCGCCGACATCAAAGTGACCGATGATGCCAGCGGCCAGGTGGTCTACCAGGGCAGCGTGCCGCTGGCCTACCGCAGCAAGATGTACGGCCCCGACAACCCGATGGGCAGCTTCAGCCTCGCCAATGGCGTGATCCAGGTGGACGTAGTCGCCCCCGCTGGCCCCGGCGACCCCACCCTGCGCCCCGGCCAGCTTGGCCTCGCTGTCTACCGGGTGCAGGATGATCACGAACTGTGGCGTGACACCCTCAGCCAGCGCGGCTCGGTGAGCAAGCAAGGCCTGACCTTCACCTTCCTGCGCGAGCGCCAGTTCAGCGGCTTGCAGGTGGTGCGCGATCACGGCGTGACGATTATCTTCATCGCCACCGCCTGTATGCTGATTGGCATTGCGCTGGTCTTCTACTTTCCCGCCCGCCGCCTTTGGGCGCGGGTCGAGTCGGGCGCTGAAGGCACCATCATCCAGCTCAAGGGTCAGGCCCCCCGCCGCGCCGGTCTTGCCCGCGACATCATGCGCATCGGGGAGCAACTGAAGGCGGCAGGCGCGACCATCCACGCCGAGTCGCCCGCCATAGCGGAGCAGCGCGAGTTGTTCGCCGAGATGGGCAGGTAAGTAGTAAAACCCTCCCCAAAGGGAGGGGAGCAAGATCCCTCCCCCACCGGAGGAGGTTAGGAGAGGGTGCGAGTCGCGCACGAACCCACCCCCAGCCCCTCCCGGTGGGAGGGGAGACTAGCAAGATGCAATTACCCCTTAGATGCGGTATAATGAGGGCGTAGTCGCAGGGCGGCAGGGCGCAATTCATTGCGTCCCTACAGCCTGGCGATTGCGAGGGAGCATGATTTATCACGCTCTGGTGAAGCGCCAACAAGCATAGGAGCTAACTATGGAGAAGATGAACTTTTATATGCTGGTCGCTGGCACGATGACGATGGCAGTGGCGGGTGGATTCTACATCTGGTACGTGCTGGCCCAGGGCGTATTGCGCCGCAGCGTCAGCGCAAAGATGGCGAACACGGCGGGTGGCACCAGCAACGTGACGATGATGGAGCAGGTGAAGCAGCCACGCCACCCTGCCGCCATCTACGCTCAGGTGATCAACTGGGTCGGACTGATCTTTCTTGGCCTGGCGGTGTTCGCCCGCTGGATGGCGGTCGGCCACGCCCCCTACTCCAACCAGTATGAGTTTGGCACCGCCTTCACCTTCTCGATCGTGCTGCTCGGCCTGCTGCTGATGCGCCAGTTCCGCCAGCCCGTGCTGGGCGCGTTCGTCGCGCCAGTAGCGGTGGCGATGGGCATCTACGTCCTCACCCTACCTGCCAACCTGCGCGTGGTCAACCCGCTCATCCCTGCCTTGCAGAACCCAATCCTGACCATCCATGTGGGGGTCGCCATCCTCGCCTACGGCATCTTCGCCATTGCCTTCGCCGCCGCAGTTATGTACCTGCTGCAGCGCGATGGTGAACAGCGGCGCACCTGGCTGCCCAGCCGCCTTATCCTCGACGACATCGGCTACCGCTCGGTGCTGATTGGCTTCCCGCTGATGATCCTGGTGCTGGTGCTGGGCGGCATCTGGGCCAATATTGCCTGGGGCGCGTTCTGGTCGTGGGACCCCAAGGAAACCGCCGCGCTCGCCACCACCCTCTGCTACGGCGTCTACCTGCACGCCCACAGCCTGAAGTCGTGGAGCGGTAACCGCTCGGCCTGGCTACTCATCCTCGGCTTCGCCTTCACCATCTTCACCTTCTTCGGTAACTACTTCCTCGGTGGGCTGCACACTTATGGCGGCGTCTAACGATCTAACCGAACCGCTCGTCGCTCAACCGCAAGCGCAGAGCGAAGCAACAGGGGCGGACGCGGCAGTCCGCCCCGACTCTGTGCGCCCCGCGCAGTCGTGGAAGCTGGTCGCCTTTATCTTTTTCATCGTCTCCTTCATTGAGACGTTTACCCTCGGCCAGCTATTCGCCTTCCTGCCCATCTATCTGCAAGAGCAGATGGGCCTGGCTAAAGACCAGGCCGCCACCCTCACCGGGTTGGTTGTACCACTCGTCTTCCTCGTTGGCCTGCCGCTGATCCCCTTCTGGGGGGTGTGGGCAGATAAATACAGCCGCAAGGTGATTATCGCCCGCAGCGCATTTATCGAGGCGCTCGTCTTCCTGTTCGTTGGCCTCAGCCAGAATCCGCTGCAACTGGCGCTCAGTATCGCGCTGGCTGGTTTCCAGTTGGGCAACACTGGCGTGATGCTGGCGGCGCTACGCTCGGTCACGCCGGTCAAGCGGGTCGGATTTGCGCTCTCGATCGTGGGGGTGGCTGGGCCGCTCGGCTTTGCGGTCGGGCCGCAGCTTGGCGGCTTTCTTACCGACGCTCACATCGTAGACCTGCGTGGCTTGTTCTTTATCAGCGCCGCGCTCTCGGTTCTCTCCGGTCTACTCGTTACCTTCGCCTATCACGAGCCGCCCCGCGCGGTCAAGGTCGAGGGTAGCATCGGTCAGCTAGCCTGGGGCGCGCTCAAGGGGGTCGTCACTGTGCGCGTCACTCTGCTCATCTTCGCGGTTGCTGCGGTACTCATCCTTGCCTGGCAGATGGCGCGCCCATTCGTTCCCCTGCTGGTGCAGAATGTCCATCCCGACCCCGCCACCCTCAACTCGGCGATTGGGTTGGTGGTTGGCACCGCCGCACTGCTCGGCGCGCTGCTCACTCCCATCACCGGCGTACTCGGCGATCGCTTCGGTTATCGCCGCCTGCTTGGCATCTGTGCTGCTGGCACCGCAGT
>QHBQ01000519.1 GCA_003243865.1 Candidatus Chloroheliales bacterium
TAGGTCATTGTAATGATAACCGAATTGCCCACTGTTTGGCAAGCAGTGGTGTTAGCTATTTTGCTATCCATAAACCAGCAGGGACGCACTGATGCGCGCCCCTGCCTCGTATTTACTCATGCCTCATGCCTCATGGCTTCAGGGGGTGGTGACACCTTTGTAGACGATCTGGGCCATTTCGTCGCGGCGGATATCGTTGTTGGGGTGGAAGGTGCCGTCGGGATAGCCTGCGATCACCCCCTTATGTGCAGCGGTCTCGATGCTGGCGTAGAAGACGTTAGTGGGCGGCACATCGCTGAAGGTCTGCCCGTTGGTCGGGGTATACAAGGGGTAGTGGGCGGCGTTGACAACCAGCTTAGTAAGCTGCCCGCGGGTGATCGGAATGTTGGGCAGGTAGCAGGGGTACTGCGCGTTGTGCGCGGCGCAGTTGGGCTGGTCGAAGCCGCTGAGGACGCCATAGTAGAGGCCGGTCTCGATATAGGTGTAGGCAAAGTAGCTGCTCGGCACATCGGTGAAGTCCTGTGTCCCCCCGGTCGGAGTGTATAGTTGCAGGCCGAAGCCGAGTACGACAATCTTGGCAAACTGGCCGCGCGTCGCGGTACCTGCGGGTGAGTAGTGGGTCGGGTTGCTGCCACTTATCACGCCGCGACAGTTCAAGTAGTGGATAGCGATGTAGAATACGTTGCCGCTGATGTCCACGAATGGGTTGGGGCAATCGGTGGGCGTGGTAGTCACCGTTGTGGTAGGAGTGTAGGTTGGATTGGGCGTATTGGTCGGCGTACTCGAAGGTGCGAAAGTGTTGGTTGCAATTGGGGTACCAGCGCATGAGGCGGTGGTCGCGGTGACGATGTTGCTATCGCCCTGCCGCTGGTAGCCGCCGTACTCCTGAACATGGGCGTAGTAGGAATAGGTGGTGGCGCAGTCGAGGCCAGTGTCGGTGAATTCGCCATAGTGTCCAAATGCACTGCCGACATAGACAAATGGCCCGCCAGTAGTGGAGCGGTAGAAGCTGAAAGTGCCGATGTCGAAGTTGGCGGTGGCGTGGAGGCTGATGCTGCTGGTGGTAACGGTGCCGACTGCCAGCGTCGGGTTGAGCGGGCCACATACGTTCGGCGAGCAGGTGGGTGATGGCGTCGCGGTCAACGTTGGGGTGACGGTTGGTGGCGTGCCGGTATAGGTGGGTGTAGGGGTGCAGGCGGTGAAGATATTGTATGAAACTTCGGTGATGTTGGTCCAGCCCAGGCCATCCAGGCCAGCGACGGCTACCGCATATGCGCCAACGCTGCCGCTACCATGTCCGAGGTGTGAATGATTAAGGGCGGGGCCGCTGCTCCAGTGGTCAGTGGCAGGGTCGTAGATTAGCGTCTCGGTCGGGTTGATTGCGCCACCTGAGACCCAGAACCGAGCATTGATGTTTGAGCTACCTGCATCGTAGTTGGCGTGAGGCATGGGCGCTCGCGCCGTCCAGGTGTCCTGCTGAATGTCATAATCGTAGAGGTTACTGCCCGGTACACCGGACTCGTCAACACCACCCGCAATGTAAAGGTGGCCGTTGATTACGGTTGCGCTGGTGCGCTCGATATGGGATGTTGGGAAGCTGGTTTTGGTGATGAAGGTGCTGGTAGCAATGTCGTACTCCCAGGTAGCATTGAGTGGCGGCGGCTCCTGGCTGCCGCTGCCGCCGACCAGGTAAATCTTGCCGTTCCAATAGCCAGCCGCCATGAAGTAGCGGCCTTCGGGTAGCGGCGGGCCGTAGCTCCAGCTATTGGCGGCAGCATCGTAGATACGAGTATGGGTGTAGACTGTTTGCGGATTGAACCTAAGCCCGCCAAAGACGTAGACCTTGTTGCCGCTCGGATCATAAGCGGCGGTAGCAGTGGAGTTCAGGCCGGGCATGGCGGTGAGCGCGGTCCATTGATTGGCAAGGGGGTCGTAGCGCGAGAACTGGTTCGTATCTACACCGTTATTGAGATAACCACCGGCGACATACACGTACTGGTTGCTGCTGGCACTCGCCGGGTAGGCGACGCTCTGCAAGGCGGGAGCAGCGATGTTCCAGGGCGCATAGCCGAATGGGTTGCACGATGTAGGGGTATGGGTAGGCGTAGGAGTGCTGGTTGGCGGCAAGGTCGGGGTGGAGGCGGGCTGGTCATCCCATTGGACATAATCGAGCCAGGTTGTTCTGACCGTGGGGCGGACATTGTAATAGTTAATACCAACTGCCAGGGTATAAGGGGCGGTAAAGGTCAGTGGCCGACTCGCGGTTAGGGTCATCCATTGACGGAAGGGTAGCGTGATTTGATTGCCGGAGTATGCGCGGTTGGCGCTGTCGGTGATAACGAAGCAGGCGGTGACTATGCCGGGGTGAGGCTCAGGCTCGTCATTGCTGACCATGTACAGGTGAGCGGTGAGCGAGGGGCTGATTACGGTGTTACCCACGCCAATCAGTGCATACGAACCGCCGAAGTTGTAGTCGGTGGTGGCCAGTGCGAGGGCATGGCTACCGTGATACGCCTGCTGGGTCGAGTTGCTGAGGCTGGCGCTGCCGTTCACCCCATTGTAGAGTATCTGCCAGCCCTGAACCGTGCCATCCTCGAAGTCGAACCCCACCACTGGCGTGTAGGGTGAGGAGTAGATTTGTTGCGCTCTGGTAGGGGCGCTGGCTTGCAGGATTATCATCAGGGCAATGGCAAGGCTGAATCCAGCCAGTGAGTAACGTTTCATCTCTTCTCTCATTCTGAATAAAGGTCGAACCAGCGGCAACATCCGCTAGGGGTGGGCGATTGAGGCAATTATCGCGCAATATATAGGAGAAGGCAATAGGGTTTGTGAGCAATTTTGTGAGCTAGTTGCAAACAATTGATTGCACATACTTTCGCTACGTTGTACAATTACAGCAGTTACTTATTTAGAGAGGCATTATGTACGACCTGAACGCATTTCGCCAGCGCGTGCTGCAACTCTGCCGCGAAGCCCCAGCAACTGCCGACGGCCAGCGACCTACCCAGGCCGTGCTTGCCCATGAGGTAGGGCTGGCGCGGGCGGAATTGAGCCGCAGGCTGGGTGGCAAGAGCCGCACGTCCCTCAGTTGCGAAAATGCCAGAGCCATTGTGCTGACCCTGGCCCGCTGGGGTGCGTTGCAAACCCAGGATGGTGCGCTTGAGTTGCTCCGCCTGGTAGATTGTCCGCCTTTCAGCGCGGAGCGGTGGCAGCGCCCGCCGCTTGACCAACTCGCTCCCCTCAGCCCTGCCGCCCGCGCCCAACTGGGGCAGACGACCGGCAACCTGCCGCTCCAGCTTACCAGCTTCGTTGGCCGCGAGGCGGAACTTGCCCTGGTCAGCCCGCAACTCGCCACCAGCCGCCTCAAGCTCGAAAGCGAAGCGAGTTTTGCCCATCCCACCCGCGCCTGTGATGGTTAGCAGGCGGCTGGTGGCGAGTTGCG
>QHBQ01000319.1 GCA_003243865.1 Candidatus Chloroheliales bacterium
CCCGCCCGCAACCGCCAGGAGCTTGAGTTCCTCTGGGTGCAGAACATGGACGAGGTGATCAGCTACGCGCTCGAACGCCCGCTCTACTTCGCCGCCAACCAGCAGTTGGCTGACGATGTGGCGATGCTGGCTAACAGCGAGACGGCACCGCCTGGCGAAGATGCCACCCAAGTTGAACCTGGGCCGCTAATTGAATTGCCGCCTAGTTTGCAAGACCAGCTTGCCTGCTGAAACAGTAGTGTCGAGCGCCGTTGGTAAATGCGAGTCGAGAACCAGCCCGCAGGCACAATACCGAACGATTAACAACTTAACCACCCGCAGCGTCTAAGACAGCCAGCTTGCTGCCCGCGCCCGCCCTTTTGTTTGACTTACAGTGGCGGCGCGTACTCAGCGCAGCGCCTTTACCTGGCCGCAACGCCCGCATGGTGTGACCACAAAGAGAGAACAAGGAGTACATGGCTACTAACGATAAGAACAAACGCGGTTCGCGCTCCAGCAGCGCGACCACCCCAGCAGTACCAACCAACCTACCAGCCGAGAAGATTACCAACCGCCCCAGCGCGGAAAGCGAAGCGCCCAGCGGCAACATCAGAGAGACGCCCGCCGCGCGTCCTTCGCGCGACCTGCGCGCCCAGCGGGCCGCTGAACGCGCCGCCCGTTTGGCGGCAGCCAGCGGCAACACCGCCCCCGCCGCGGAGACAACCAACCCCGCCGCCCAGCCGGTCAGCCCGCCGCCCGCGACCACTACCCAGCCAGAACGCATCACCCCGGCTGCCCAACCCGCTGCGCCCAGCCCGGTTGCGCCCACCCGGCTACCGCCGGAGCGCATCACCCCCAAGCCATCGTCGCCAGAGCGCAGCACCACCAAACCCGCGACGGCAGAACGCATTACACCCAAATCCGCCAAACCGGCAACGCCGGAACGCGCTACCCCCAAGCCCGCGCCAAAAGCGGAGCGCACTACGCCCCGGCCAGCAACCCGCGAACGGGTTACCCCCAAGCCGCAGGCTCAGGTGCAGGAGCCGGCTACGGCCCTGCCGCCGGAGCGCATCAGCCGCCCGCCCAGCGTCGAGCCGGAGCATCGCGCCCATCGCACCGCCACCAGCCACAGCAACCCGACGATGCGCACCCTGCCCGGTGAGCGCATCAGCCCGCGTCGCCCCAGCGAGCGTGCCTCTGGCCCCGATGGCAGCGAGGATAGCGGCTTCGAGCCGCGCGTCTACACCGCCAGCGAACTCAGAGAGGAGCAGGAGGAACGCCGCGCCGCCGAATTGCTGCACCCTGGGATGTACTGGTATCGCATGGACCTGCACTGCCATACCCCGCGCAGCACCGTCTGCTATCGCGAACCGAACGCTAGCTACCTGCGCATCTTGCAGAAGGCGGAGGAGCGCGGCGTGGACATCCTGGCCTTCACCGACCACAACACGGTCGCGGGCTACGCCGACCTGATGCGCGACCGCGAACACGTCGAGCAGATGGAGCGCGAGGACCGCCTCACCGCCGAAGAACGCTACCGCCTGGAGGAGTATCGCCGCATCTTCAGCAAGCTGCTGGTGCTGCCCGGCTTCGAGTTCAGCGCCACTTTCGGCTTCCATATCCTCTGCATCTTCCCGCCCATGATGTCTACCCGCCGCATGGAATACCTGCTGATGAGCATGGGCATCACCGAGGATAAGATGTTGCTGGGTAGCCCCGAAGTGGGCGCCACCACCGATGTGCTGAACGTCTACCGCACCATCGCCGCCGAGGGCGGCTTCTGCATCGGCGCGCACGCCAACTCGTCCAACGGCATCGTGATGAACGGCTTCAACTTTGGCGGCCAGACCAAGATCGCCTACACTCAGGACCCCAACCTCGCCGCGCTCGAAGTTACCGACCTGGAGAGCGCCAGTCGGCGCAGCACCGCCAATTTCTTCAACGGCAGCAAGCCGGAATATCCCCGCCGGATGCACTGCATCCAGAGCAGCGACAGCCATCGTATCTACCGCGACCCCGACGAGAAGCAGCGCATCCTCGGCGTGGGCGACCGCACCACCGATGTGCTGCTGCCGGAGTTGAGCTTCGCCGCGCTCAAGGCGCTGCTCTTCAGCAGCGATTGGGAGCGCATCCGCCCCAGCCGCCAGGTCAGTGCGCCACCCTTCGATGCGATCAAGGCCGCCCGTACCGTCGGCCCGAATCTGGTGCAGGCGTTCCACGACCGCCTGCCGATGCGCCGGATGAGCAGCCACCATATCCTCCGCGATGCGGTCGCCTTCGCCAACACCAATGGCGGCACCATCTACCTCGGCGTTCCTGCCCAATCCAACCAGCCATTGCGGGGGGTGGACAATCCCGCCGAAGCGATTGACGTGCTGCGCAGCGACACCCAGCGCAACATCACCCCATCACTCAACGTGAGCATGGATGTGCGCGTCAGCGAGGGCAAGAGCGTGCTGCTGGTCAATGTGCCGAAAGGCGCAGAGCGGCCCTACGCGCTGGAGGGCAGCCAGATTTACATCCGTCAGGAGAGTGAGACCAACCTGGCGATGCGCGACGAGATCGTGCAGTTGGTGCGCGACGCGTTGGCGGGCGACACCGGCGAGACCGTTTTTGCCCCGCGCCCAGCTGCAGCCCAGCCGCAGGCCCAGCCGCCCAGCGGCAATGGCCGTGAGGAGCGCCGCTTCGAGCGGCGGGAGCGCTTTATCTCCCCGCTGCGCGAGGAGCAGCCCGCCAGCCTACCCCAGCCCCAAATCGCCAGCAGCCGCGAGGTTGATGCGGTGGACGCCCCGCCCGCCAGCATCAGCCAGCCTGCGCCGCAGGTCGAACCCGCGCTGGTTGCTCTGGCCGCGCCCAGCCTAGCCGCCGCGACCATCGCTGCCGAGCCAGACAGCAGCAGTGGCGCGCATCCCGAAGAGAGCCGCCAGACCGCCATCGGCGAGGAGCAAACCGGTGGCGCGCATCGCCGCAACCGCCGCAAGCGCGGGCGCGGTCAGGCCAGCGAGCTTGCCAGCGAGACTGCCGCGATTGAACCCGCCGAGGAGCCGAGCAGCATCGAACTGGGCGAGCCGATCGGCGCCGAGGTTGAGCCGGGCGGCCCTGACCTGGTGATCGAGCCGCCTCACACCGGTGTCGAGATTGTTGCCAGCGAGGAGCGCGACGGCACCATCTATCACACGATGAAGGACCTGCGCAACGGCAATTTGGTGCATCACGTCAGCCGCCACTCCGCCCGCCGCCTCTGGCGCTATGCCATCACCCAGCGCGAACACAACGAGCCGCGACCACAGGACATCACCTGGCTGGGCGACATTGGCCTCTGGCGCAGCACCGTGCGCGCTGATGTGCGCCGCTACGACTTGGCCCAGCGCGATGCTCAGGGCAACTTCCACGCTTATTACGGCGTTACCGAGGAAGGGCTGCATGGCCCCTGGCTGGCCTTCACCTCGGCCACACCAACCGTAGAGAGTGACGAGGAGGCCACCGACGCCGAGCAAGCAGCAGCAGATAGCCTGGCTAGCGGTACGCCGCCAGCCCAGAGTGAGCTACTCTACAGCCCCACCGACCTCAACAACATCGGCGATTTCGCTGGTCTGATCGAGCAGCACTTCAACCGCATGGACGACCCCCACGAGCGGGCGCTGGCCCTGACCGCGCA
>QHBQ01000252.1 GCA_003243865.1 Candidatus Chloroheliales bacterium
AGGCGATCGCGGTTGGCGAAGTGCGCCCTAACCTGGGCCATGTAGGTGAAATACTGAACAAGGCTGGAGATGATGTTGAATACGAAGTAGCCGATAATCACCTGCAAGAAGGGGATGTCGGCGACGCGGTCATACATCACGAACACGACCATCACCGTGCTGAACATGATGCCAGTGAAGGTCAGCAGCAGCACCGCGCCCATCTTGGGTCGCCCGCTGATGAACCAGCCCGCCCCCGGCAGCGCTAGCTCCACTGCGCTGGCGGTGAGCGCGCGGGGGCGAGCCTGGGCCAGCCGCCTGGGCATTGCCTTGCGGTAAATGGTGACTAGCTCGCTGATACTGCGCCCGAAAGCCAGCATCATCCGCCCGAACCAGGTTGCGGTGGTGGTGCGGCCCACGGTGGCGAAGATGTTGGCACTGTACATGAAATAGCCGAGGCCGACCACGCTGGGGCCGGTGATGAGCAGCGCATAATACCAGAAGTTGCCGGGGAAGATGGCACGCGCCTGCGCAAAGCTGTCACCCTGCTGCACCAGCGGCCCCATTCCCGCGCCGAGGACGATGAAGCCGAGGTACATCAGCGCTGCGCCGCCGAGGATGGTGTACAACGAGGTCTTTGCTAGCGTGTTGCTGAACAGCTTGCGCCCGCCGATTTGGGGGATGAGGTAGAAACTGAAGGCGGTCAGGCTGAGAACCACGCCAGCGATGATGTTGAGTTGCGCATGAGCCAGCGGGGTGATGAACTCACCCGCATCGCCCGCCGCATCCAGCCAGTCTACGCTCCAGGGCAGCGTCTGGATCACCCCCTGGATGGTGCCGCAGAGCAGGCCAAAGCAGGAAAGGCCGATAATTGGGGTCAGCCACTCATACTCCGGCTTGTCTGCGTTCGCCGCCCGCTTGTCGGCCAGGGTCAGAAAGATGTTGGCGATGTAGGTCCAGAAGCCGAGGCCCATCAGCGCGGCGAAGAACGCTTCAAAGAGTGGGTGGAAGACGCCAACCGCATCGCGGGCCTGGGCGGGTGTAATCCCACGACTCACCACCATGTTGCCTTCGATGAAACCGAGCGTCAGCAGGGTCAGATAGAAGCCGAACACGCCGACCAGCAGGAAGCGGAAGGAGAGGTTCGCCAGCCGCACGCTGTGGATGGGCTTGCCGACAATTCTCGGCACAAAGTAGTAGCTAAAGCCCATCATCGCAAAGACCACCCCACCGACCAGATTGATGTGGGCGTGGGAGATTGGGTCAATCAGGTCCCCGGCGGTGCCGGTTTTGTCCTTCCAGTCCACGAAGAAGGGCAGCACTTGGATCACACCCTGCACCGTGCCAATAAACAGGCCGACCGCCGCGGCGACCATGAACTTGGCGATGTAGTAATATTCGCCCCCACCCTTCGGTACTGGGCTGCCCAGGCCGATCAGATTGCGCATCACGGACCCTCCCCCAGCCCCTCCCGATGGGAGGGGGGACAATGCGCCTCCTGATGGGAGGAGGGACAATGCTCCTCCCCCACCGGGGGAGGCTGGGAGAGGGTCCGCGGCAATAGCCTCGCGGCGGTGTACTCCGGCGCGGGCGGTGGAGATCACGTTCCAGATAAAGGTCCAATAGCCGATGCCCATAATCGAAGCGGCGAAGCCGAGCAATCCCTGGTGCCAGCCATCGAGCGCGAAGCGGGCGGCGAAGTAGGTGTAACCTTGATGCACCAGGTTGCCTTCCCAGATGCCCATGATTACCAGCGCCAGGTAGAAGGCGAACACCCCGAAGGCGGTACACCAGAACGATACAGTTGCCAGGGTGCGGCTCGCCAGTGGCACGCCGAGGATGCGTGGCAGTAGGTAGTACATTAGGCCGGTAATCGTAATCGTGCCGAACGCCACCACTGTAATGTGCGTCTGCGAAAGGGTGGTTGCCATCCGCCCACCATAGTCGGCACCGCGTACCCACTGCTCCACCGCCGGTAGCCGCCAGATCAGCGCGTGCAGCCCGCTGACGAGCAGGAAAATGGCCGCCGCCACGAAGAACTTGAGGTAGCTCTGCTCCTGTTCGTGCGTTTGCGGGGCGGCTTGTGCCTCTGGGGTAACCGATGTGATTAGTTTGTTATCCATGACGTTTGACCTTCTGTGCGAGGGCGCACATCAGTGCGCCCCTACGAGGGCATTGTTGCGGGGGCGTACAGCAGTGCGTCCTGCTGGTGACTAATTCCCGCTCTGGCCGGGGGTGGGCGTGATCCATTCGCCGATGATGAAGTAAGCATAAGTGCGCCCGCCGGTCATCTCGTCGCTGGGAGTGTCGAGCAGGTACGCGCCCGGCGGCCAGTTGCCACCCTGGGGCGCGAAGCGCACCACTTTGTCCTGGGCAAGCTGCACCACTTGAAATGTGGTGGTCAGCACATCGCTGCCGCTACCGTCGCGGTAGAGCTTGTAGATGCGATACTGGTCGGCGTTGAGGTTCATCGAGGCGCTGACAACCGCCCACTTGACGTGCCCCGGCTTGAAGTTGGCCGCGCCGAACGGCACATTGTACATACCTTCAGTCACGGGTAGCAACTCGTTGAAGCTGCTGTCGCTCATCTGCACGAAGAGGCCGCGATGGTCGGGAACATCGGGATTGCTGGCGCTGGCGGCAACCGGCATCGAGCCGGGTGCATCCTCGGACCGGCGCAGGAAGGTTAGCTGAACGATGCTCAAGGCGAATACCGCCAGCACGCCAATGCCTAGCACAGCGGTAATCCAGGGTCGCGCCCGCCGCATCCAAGCGGGCATCTCCGCCTGATGGCGCGGCGGTTGGCTGGCAGGCGGCTGCTGATTTGTTTCTTCGCTAATCAT
>QHBQ01000098.1 GCA_003243865.1 Candidatus Chloroheliales bacterium
CCGGAAGTTTGGGGTTGGGGCTAATATCGGCGCATCCTAAACAGAGTGAAGTCTAAAAGGTACTGTGATGATTGCATCAGAGGTGCGGTTAAAACATACGCTTTTCCAATCGGCGGTGAGAGTTCCCAAAAGTCTCATCTCCTACCTTGACATCGGAGATATATGGTGTTATAATACTTCCATACCCCTACCGGGGGGGTGTGGGTAGCATAAGAGAAGAGGATAAAGGATGAGCATGGACAAGGATATAACTGAGGTCAGCGAGGCTGCTAACGACCCGCCGCAGGCGAGGCATGACGGTAGCTCAATGTCCGGTATGCTTATGGCGGAGAACAGACACGATGCGCATATGCAGGCTGGCCGCGAGGCGCTCCAGCAGGGCGGTCATGCCAGCACCACAGCGCGCAACCCTGACGCAATGCAGAGCTACGCCACTGCGGAGGACGCAACCCTGGATCACGCCATGATGAACCATGACGGCGCGGCGATGGCGGGGATGGATCACGCGACCATAAGCGCGGACGGTGCAGTGGTGGCCATGGATCACGCCAAGATGGCGGCCATGGACCATACCAAGATGAAGCATAGCGGCATGAGCCACGATATGTCAGACCCAGTAATGGCGAAGGCGATGGAGGCGGATATGCGCAATCGCTTCTTCGTCGCGCTGATCCTAACCATTCCGGTCATCCTCTACTCGCCGTTGGGCCAGAGCCTGCTGCACGTCACCCTGCCCACACCTATTCCAGTCAACTGGCTGCTATTCATCCTGACCACGCCAATTGTGTTCTGGGCGGGCTGGATCTTCGTGGGCGGGGCATTCAGCGCGCTAAGGGCGCGGCAACTCGATATGAGCGTGCTGATTGCCACCGGTGTGCTGACCGCTTACCTGTTCAGCGCCTACATTACTTTCACCGGCGGTAGCGACACCTTCTACGATGCAGCGGCAATGCTGGTGACGTTCGTGCTGTTCGGCCACTGGATGGAGATGCGCTCACGCAAGGGTACCACCGAGTCGCTACGCGCCCTGTTCGACCTGGTGCCGCCGCAGGCGACGGTGATCAGGGACGGGAAGGAAGTGCAGGTCAACACTGCTGATGTGGTGGTCGGCGACCTGATCCGCATCCGCCCCGGCGACAAGCTGCCAGTAGACGGTGTAGTGGTCGAAGGCGAAACCAACATCAACGAGGCGCTAGTCACCGGTGAGAGCCTGCCAGTGGCAAAGCAGACTGGGGATGCAGTCATTGGCGGCTCAATCAATCAGTCGGGCAGCATTGTGATGAAGGCGACCAGGGTGGGCGCAGACACCACCATCGGGCAGATTACTAGCATGGTGCGCATCGCACAGAACTCCAAAGCGCCCGGCCAGCGGCTGGCCGACAAGGCGGCGACGGTGCTGGTTATCGTTGCGGTGGGCAGCGGCCTGGCAACGTTCCTGGCTTGGAAATTCGTGGGCGTGCCGACCATCGTGGCGCTCACCTTCGCCATCTCCGCCGTGGTCATCGCCTGCCCCGACGCGCTGGGCCTAGCGACACCGACGGCGGTTGCTGTGGGCATCGGCCTGGGCGCAAAGCACAACGTGCTGATCAAGGATGCGGCGACGCTTGAAGGGGTGTCCGGCATCAAAGCCATCGTGCTGGACAAGACCGGCACCCTGACCGAGGGTAGGCCGAAACTCACCGACATCATGCTGGCCGAGGGTGCGGGCATCAAGGACGATGAGGTATTGCGCCTGGTCGCCAGCGCCGAAGGGGGCAGCGAACACCCGCTGGCCGAGGCGATCGTAAATGGGGCGAAGGAGCGCGGCCTGCAGCTTTCGCAGGCCAGTGCGTTCAACTCGCTGTCGGGGCGCGGGCTTGAGGCTACGGTGGATGGCAAGGCGGTGCTGGTCGGCAATCAGCGGCTACTTGACGAGCGGCGGGCAAACATACCCCTACAGATACTTGAACAAGCCACCCAACTCGCCGATAATGGGCGAACCCCTATGTTCGTTGCAATTGATGGTCGTATTGCGGGCATCGTCGCGGTAGCCGATACGGTCAAGCCGGACGCGAAGCAGACCATCGCGCTGCTCAAACAGCGCGGTATCGAGCCGGTGATGATTACCGGCGACAACCAGCGCGTTGCCGCCGCCGTGGCCCGCGAACTGGGCATCGAACGCTACTACGCCGAGGTGCTGCCCCAGGACAAAGCCAGGTATGTGCGCGAACTGCAGGCCGAGGGCAAGAAGGTGGCGATGGTCGGCGATGGGGTTAACGATGCGCCCGCGCTGGCAACCGCCGACATCGGCATCGCCATCGGCGCAGGTACCGATGTGGCAATCGAAACCGCTAACATCGTGCTGATGAAGAGCGACCCGCTCGACATCGTGCGCGCCCTCATCCTATCAAGCGCCACCGTGGTCAAGATGAAGCAAAACCTGTTCTGGGCCAGCATCTACAACCTGCTGGCAATCCCAGTCGCCGCTGGCCTGTTCTACAGCAGCCTGGGTTGGCAGATCAGGCCGGAAATCGCTGCCCTGCTCATGTCGGTGTCGAGCATCATCGTCGCTACCAACGCGGTGCTGCTGCGCTCCGTCGAGGGCAAGCTGAACAACCCAGTTGTATCCAAATCCCAATAACCCAAACGAAAGGAGAGTGTAGCAATGAGTGACGTAAAGTTGAACCTGCCGGACATGGACTGCGACCACTGCGTGACGACTGTAACCAACGCGGCCCAGGAGCTACCCGGTGTAGAGGATGTCAAGGTTAGCCTTGCCGATAAGCAGGCCGAAATCCGCTTCGATGCCGCAAAGGTAAACGAGCAGCAAATCCGCGCCGCGATCGAAGAGGCAGGCTACCCTCCCGCCCAGTAAGCGGTAGGCGTTATCTTGGGCAGGCTGCTGTTGGTGGCCTGCCCACCGGAAAGGAAGAAGCGCGATGCAACAGCAAATAACTGCCGATGCGCTCAAGCGGCTCAACTACATCGAGGGCCACCTGAGCGGCATCCGCAAGATGATCGAAGAGGACCAGTATTGTGTGGACATTCTGAAGCAGACCTATGCGGTGCGCAAGGCAATTGAGAAGCTCGAGGCGCTGCTGCTGGAAGGCCACCTGGAGAGCTGCGTGCCGCAGGCGATGGCCGAGAATCGGGCCGAGCAGATTGTCACCGAACTGGTCGGGCTATATCAAATGGCAGGCAAGTAGGTTCGCATCAAAATACGTGTGTGAACCGTTTTTCCTGCGAAAGAAGGGCAGTATGCAGCCAGGTACCCACGAGCATGACCACAACCATGACCACGAACACGATCATGAGCATGACCATGGCCATGGTCATGACCACGAACACGCGCAGGCATCGGGTCCGCGGGGCTGGCTGCGCGAACTCTTGCCCTTCGGTCACGGCCATAGCCACGCCGGGGTAAACACCGACAGCGCATTGGAGGATAGCAAACGCGGCATTTGGGCGTTGAAGGTGTCGCTCATTGGCCTAGGCCTGACCGCCACGCTGCAACTGATTGTCGTGTTCACCAGCGGCAGTGTGGGCCTGCTTGCCGACACCATCCACAACTTTGCCGACGCCCTCACCGCCGTTCCGCTGTGGATTGCCTTCTCGCTGGGGCGCAGGGCTGCCAATCGCCGTTATACCTACGGATATGGCCGCGCTGAGGACATCGCCGGGGTATTCATTGTGCTGATGATTCTGCTCAGTACCATCATCGCGGGCTACGAGTCGGTCTACAAGCTCATCAATCCGCAGCCGGTTACGAACCTCGGCTGGGTGGCAGTCGCCTCAATCATCGGCTTTCTGGGCAATGAGCTAGTCGCCGTGTTCCGCATCCGCGTGGGCAACGAAATCGGCAGCGCCGCACTGGTGGCCGACGGCCAGCACGCCCGCACCGATGGCCTCACCAGCCTGGCGGTGCTGGTAGGGGTGGTAGGGGTGGGGCTGGGCTTCCCCCAGGCCGACCCGCTGGTAGGTCTGCTCATCACCGT